>NZ_JACJEN010000026.1:0-46482 GCF_014164075.1 Pseudoalteromonas sp. SG45-3
ATTATCTTCAATTGGGTATATTTCACCAGCTCAATATGAAACAGACTACTATGATAATTTAAACGAGTCAGGTAAAGTGGCCTGACTTAAACAAACTGGTCTCCGATGAACTCGGGGCGATTCACTCCTGCGTTATTCTAATTGCTTACATCCATGTAAGAATAAATAAAAACCGAGCAAAGCTTCCGCGCCCTGCTCACGCCCCCTACCCTGCATCTATGTAGGCAACCAAGAGAAAATAGCGCCTAGGAAGAATCTTTTGGGGGCTGTTAATTTAACCTTGAAGGTTCAACAGACCCTAGCCTTTTTATTATTGACCTAAAGTATACCGAGTGTTCACTTAACGACTAAAAACAAAGGAACTACCCAACCCTAGCGCTTAAATTTAGTTTCTAAAATTACAGAAGATGTTGTTCGCTCCACCCCATCAAGATTTCCTATATCGTCCAACAAATGACTAAGCTGTTCTAAATTTTGAGCTTGGACCACTGCAATTAAATCAAACTCACCACTTATGGCATAGAGCTGTGAAATAGCATCAATTTGCTTAAGCTCAATGTTTGTTTTAGTTGTTAATTTTTGTCTTACTTTTATAGACACATGAGCTGATACCATTTTACTAAGGTAGTCGTCACCGTAATCAACGCTGTAACCTTTAATCACACCGGTTTCTTCTAATTTGAGCATTCGGCTCTGTACTGTTGAACGAGACAAGTCAAGCATTCGCGCAAGATCAGAAATACTCGCTCTTGCATTTGTTTTTAGTACAGAAAGTAGCTTTTCATCTTGTGGAGTTATCATAATGGTTATTTTCTTCGTTATTTTGACTTTTATTTTAATCATTTTTCACAAAATAGCACTGCAATTTTAACAGCTAACCTTCGATAATGACCTCTATAAGAAATAATAACGTGTTTGCTGAAGAATAAAGGCTATATTCTTCTTTGAGTTAGCAACTAATCTTTTATCTAAGCCCATTAAATTTAGGTGTAAAAATGCAAGTAACAAGAGACTTATTTAACGACGTAATGGTACCAAACTATAACCCATCAGCAATTATCCCAGTTCGTGGTGAAGGTTCACGCGTTTGGGATCAAAATAACAATGAGTTCATTGATTTTGCCGGTGGTATTGCCGTTAACTGTTTGGGTCACTGTCATCCTGCATTAGTTAAAGCATTAAAAGAGCAAGGCGAAAAAATTTGGCATTTATCAAATGTTATGACCAATGAGCCAGCACTTCGTTTAGCTCAAAAAATGGTTGAAGCAACATTTGCTGATAAAGTTTACTTTGCAAACTCAGGTGCAGAAGCAAACGAAGCAGCCCTCAAGCTAGCGCGTCGTTATGCATTGGACGTATATGGCGCTGAAAAAACGCAAATTATTGCATTTAATAAAGGTTTCCATGGTCGCACATTCTTTACAGTAACTGTGGGCGGGCAAGCGGCTTATTCAGATGGCTTTGGTCCAAAACCTGCTGACATAGTACATTGTGATTTTAACGATATAGCGGCATTTGAAGCGCTGATCAGCGATAAAACATGTGCTGTTATGATGGAACCATTACAAGGTGAAGGCGGTATTATTTCACCAACAGATGAATTTGCTAAAAAAGTACGCGAACTTTGTACTAAACATAACGCGTTACTTATTTTTGATGAAGTACAAACGGGTGTTGGTCGCACAGGCGATTTATACGCCTATGAAGGTTTAGGGGTTGTTCCTGACATTTTAACAACGGCAAAAGCATTGGGTGGTGGTTTTCCTATTGGCGCTATGATCACTCGTACACCTATTGCTGAGCATTTAAAAATTGGTACTCACGGTTCTACTTATGGCGGAAACGCACTTGCTTGTGCTGTGGCCGAAGCGGCATTTGATACAGTAAATACACCAGACGTACTAAACGGTGTTAAAGAGCGCGAGCAATTATTCCGTGACGGATTAAACGCAATTAACGAAAAATATAACGTATTTAGCGAAGTACGTGGTAAAGGCTTATTAATTGGCGCAGTACTAAATGACAAATTTGAAGGCCGCGCACGCGACTTTTTAATAGCCAGTGCTAATAATGGTTTGATGAATCTTGTAGCGGGTATGAATGTAATTCGTTTTACACCGTCTTTAATTATTCCGTTTGAAGATATTAAAGAAGGCTTAGCGCGCTTTGAAAAAGCCGTTAGCGACGTAGTAAACGGTTAATATAGTTTAAATTAGCACGCCTAATGGCGTGCTATTGGAGCAAGCAATAAATGCAAGTATTACGTCCTATTACTGCCAATGATTTTGACGCGCTTAAACAAATAGCGATTGAATCCGGTCATGGGTTTACCTCTTTACCTGTGGACGATACACAGCTTAAAGAAAAAATTGAACGTGCTGAAAAAAGCTTTGCCAAAAACATTAACCAGCCACTTGATGAAAGCTATTTATTTGTTTTAGAAGACAGTGAAACAGGTGACGTTATTGGCACAACCGCTATAGAAGCCGCGGTAGGTTTATCGGTGCCTTTATATCATTATCATTTGGGTAAAACAGTACACCACTCGCCTACTTTAAATGTATATAACACCGTTGATATTTTAAGCATGTGTAACGACTACACTGGTTGCTCAGAAATATGTACATTATTTTTGCGCGAAAATAGCCGTAAAGGCCTAACGGGTCGATTTTTATCTCGTTCACGCTTTTTGTTTATGGCTCAGCACAGCGAGCGTTTTGCCGATACTGTAATCGCAGAAATGCGCGGTGTTAGCGACGAAGACGGTCATTCTCCTTTTTGGCAATGGCTACAAGAGCACTTTTTTAGTATCGAATTTCCACAAGCGGATCACTTAGTTGGCTTAGGCGATAAGGTGTTTATTAGCGAGTTAATGCCTAAGTACCCTATTTATGTGAACTTGCTTAGTAAAAAAGCCCAAGCAGTGATTGGGCATGTGCATGAAAAAACAAAACCTGCGCTAAAACTATTAGAAAAGGAAGGTTTTGAGCACAGAGGCTACGTTGACTTATTTGATGCAGGCCCAACAGTTGAAGCAAAGCTTGGTAATATTCGCAGCATTCGCGACTCTCAAGTTTGCCCTGTTACGATTGGCGAGCTTGATCACATATCACAAAATAGCTCTGATACGCTGGCCGTATGTAATCAAGGCGTAAGTGGCTTTAGAGCGACATTTACCAAAGACGCACACTACAATCATGCAAAACATACCCTCGTCATTAGCCAAGATGTGGCTAAGGCACTTAATTTAAGCCAAGGAGATGCAGCGCGATTTTTCCGCCTGTAAATAATTTATGAATACACACCTAATTAATAATCAGTGGCATGTGGGACTTGGTCCAGCATTTGAGTCAATCAATCCAAGTAATGGCGATGTGGTATGGCAAGGTAATGGCGCAAACACTGATCAAGTAAATTCAGCTATAAAAGCAGCTAGAGCCGCGCAATTACAATGGGCAGACAAACCACTTAAAGAGCGTATCGCCATTTTAGAAAACTTCGCAGCACAATTAAAAGAACACAGCGAAGAATTTGCTACTATTATTGCACGCGAAACGGGTAAGCCATTATGGGAAACCCGCACCGAAGTGGGCGCAATGACAGGTAAAGTAGCTATATCTGTAAAAGCGTACCATGAGCGTACAGGTACAACCGAAAACCCAATGCCCGGTGCTAAAGCGTTTATTAGACACAAACCGCATGGCGTTGTGGCTATTTTTGGCCCATATAACTTTCCGGGGCATTTGCCAAACGGGCATATTGTTCCTGCAATTTTAGCCGGTAATACTGTTGTATTTAAGCCATCAGAATTGACTCCACACGTTGCAGAATTTACCCTCTCACTTTGGTTAAAAGCAGGTTTGCCAGCGGGTGTTATTAACCTTGTGCAAGGTGAAATTGAAACTGGTAAAGCGCTTGCTTCTCATAAAGATATAGATGGCTTGTTTTTTACCGGTAGCTCAAACACAGGCCACTTATTACATAAACAGTTTGCAGGACACCCTGGCAAAATTTTAGCGCTTGAAATGGGCGGCAATAATCCTCTTATTGTAAAAGATGTGAGCGATATAAGCGCCGCTGTACACGATATTATTCAATCAGGCTTTATTACCTCAGGTCAACGTTGTACGTGTGCACGTCGCTTATTTATTGGAAAATCAGCCAACGGCGATGCTATTTTAGAAAAGCTAATAAGCGCAACTAAAAACATAGTTGTAGACGACAGCTTTGCTACAGAGCAGCCTTTTATGGGTGCAATGATAAGCGAAAAAGCAGCACTGGGTATGGTTGCCGCGCAAAGTGAATTAGTCTCAAAAGGTGCACAAATCCTTGTTGAACTTAAGCAATTAAAACCAGGCACAGGTTTTGTAAGCCCGGGCATTATTGATGTAACAAACATTACCGACATGCCAGATGAAGAGCATTTTGGACCGCTAATTAAAGTGTATCGTTATACCGACTTTGACAGCGCAATTATTGAAGCCAACAACACAAGCTTTGGTTTATCTGCAGGTTTACTTAGCGACAGTGAAGATGACTACACTCACTTTTTAAAGCGCATTCGTGCCGGTATTGTTAACTGGAACCGCCCCATTACAGGTGCCTCCAGTGCAGCTCCATTTGGCGGTATTGGCGCCAGTGGTAATCACAGAGCAAGTGCATACTATGCCGCCGATTATTGCGCATACCCTGTCGCATCTGTGGAGTCAGACAAAGTGAGCTTACCGCAAACCCTAGCGCCGGGCTTAGTAATTGAATAAGCAATAAAACCAAATTTTAGATTTAAGGACTTAACATGAATACTGATGTAAACACATTATTTGAGAACCTTTGGGAAAACTATTTAAACGTAACTCCATCGGCAGATAAAATTCATGACCTTTTAGGGTCAACGCAAAAAGATGACATCATTAACGATCATATTGCGCTGCGTACATTTAATATAGAAAAAGTGGGTCTTGAAAAGCTCGCCGCTCACTTTTTAGCAATTGGTTACAAAGAATGTGGTGAGTACCACTTTGAAGCTAAAAAACTTTACGCAAAACACTATGAGCATAGCGATCCTAATCAGCCAAAAGTATTTATCTCTGAACTATTAGTAGAAAAATGCTCGCCAGAGTTACAAGCCATCGTGACAGATATGGTAAGTCAAATTGACGAAAGTGCAGTTACAGCAGACAACTTTTTATATTCAGGCACGCATTGGCAAGTAAGCACCGATACTTACAAACAACTGCTAGCTGAAAGCGAATATGCAGCGTGGATGTCGGCGTGGGGTTACCGTACCAATCACTTTACCGTAAATATTAATACGCTTGCTAAGTTTGATAACATTCATGATGTTAACCAAGCCCTAAAAGACGCCGGCTTTTCGCTTAATACGTCAGGCGGTGAAGTTAAAGGCTCACCAGAGGTGTTACTAGAGCAATCGTCAACACTTGCTGATGAATACTCAGTTACCTTTAGTGACGGTGATATGAGCATTCCTAGCTGCTTTTATGAGTTTGCTATTCGTTACCCTAAAGCAGACGGCGAGCTTTATACTGGTTTTGTTGCAGCCTCAGCTGACAAAATATTTGAAAGCACGAACGCTCGATAGCAAAACCTAAAGTACCTTATTTTAAAAAGCCCGTTATGGGCTTTTTTTATGTCGATGTGTCGATAAGTTATATTGATTAATTATAAAAATAGCGGTTTATAATCGTTTTCTAACTTTTCAAACGACAAGTCGCCAATAAAACGACCGAAGCTCAACCAAGTTGCCAAACCGCGTAAATCTTTAAAGTGTGGTGGTACAAATTGTGGACTCTCTATTACACCTAAATCATGAAGCTGCGATATTAATCTAAAATCATCTATCGATATTTTACCTACCAGTAATAAAGGAAGTCTATCTATTCGACCAAGCTGTATTGCAACGCGTATTAAGTTATAAACCAGTACAAAGCCTTTAATGTAAGCAATATCTTTTGTAAAAGGCAAACCTGTTGGCGTACTGCCTCTAAATACACGCTGCGCAAGTGTGTAGCTGTCATCTTTTGATAAACCTTGCGCTACGTAGTCACGGTAAATGTCTACAAACTCGGCGCCATCTATTACCTTTGTAACGGCTTGAATACGATTCACTAATTTAGATAAACGCCTTGGAGTTGATTTTAAAGTAATAATTTCGGTAAGGACCGCTAAGCCTTCTTGGGTAATAGTGGAGCTTGGCGTGCCTTTACTCAAACACGTTAAATAAGGCTGAGCTAAACCATTTTGAGTGGTACCGACGTGTATCCACCCTTCGTGAACTTCTAAAATATCAAGTTCGCGCTGAGAAAACTTAACATCTTGATTAAGCTTTATATTATTAGCACCTGCGGCTGCATCACTAACAATACCATCGCTAAGCATTACCTCAACGTTTATGCCTGCCATACTAGCAGTTACTTGCTCAGACAGAATACGCACTGCATCAACAGCATCAATATTTTTAGGGTCGTCAGGCAGTATGTCGGCTATAAGTAAATTTTGCAGCGGTTTATCTAGCATATTAGCTAGCTCAGAAAGTGAGGGCTCACCGGCATGAAATAAATCTTTAGGGTGACCAAATAACTCCACCGATAAGTCATGAAACTCTGGTGTGCCACGATACTCAAGCATACTTAATACTGTTTTATACTCTGTGCACATTTTTCCCATGTATTGAGCTATGGGATTTAACTGCCCCAATTGGTTAATAATGTTACGGTGCAAAGTAGAAAACGCTTGGCGTAACTCGCTAGGTACAAAACCAAGATCGCGCTGTTGATAGTATGCACGATCGATCAGTGGATTTTTTTGACATTTTTGTCTAAAAAACTCCTCTTTAGTTTGTTTATCCCAATTAATAGCATCGAGTATCCTAATAGGCGTTTGCAATGCAATTAATTGATCCGATAACTCACGAGTTTTTAGTAGTAACGCCTTGTCTATCATGGTGTAAGCTCAACAATAAATGAATTTTGAGCATAATTTAAAAAGGCCAAATTACAAAGCAATATCACATTTTTTTAGCTATTGTTTTTAAGATGATCGACCCTCATATCTATATCGTATTAGCTTTTTAATAAAAGGTATAAAACATGAAAAACGAACTCGACAATAAACAGATTTTAGCCGTATATGAACGCATAATTCAAAAAGGTGAAATGACTGATGAAGGCAAACATTATCAGGGAGTTACTGCATATTCAGACGTAGACGGTTACACCGTATATCTACAAGGTAGCGGCGTAGAACTGCGCTTTGGTTTTCATAATACTTACCACCTTGACTACGAGCATGAAAAGCATAAAGACGACTTTTTGAAAAAATTATATAACATTGCAAACGAGAGCTAATGCACCCACGAAAACTAAGACACCGCCCGACCAGTAAGCTCAATACTACTTTTATTAATCAAGTAGTAGAAGAGCTTAAAGCTAATCCAAGTAAAGTCTCTATTATTCAAGACAACCTAGAACAGTACCGTTCTCAAACTCATTTAAAGCGTGGTTTTTTACTGGCTATAGAGCGCTTTGATTGGGTATTTGAAGCAAGCAAAGATATTGATTTCATTTGCCAGCAAATTTTAGCTGATGACTACATTGGCAATAGACTAAGACGTTACCCCCTACTTTTTAAAGGCGTTATTAATAATGCCTAACCTTTCAATACCAAGCGCTTTAAAGCGATAAAACCACAAAGTTTACTCTCCATATAAATTTATTAGAGCACTAAGCAATTGCAGGTTTAGTGTTCTTTTGTATCAAAATAATACTATTAGTACTCTAACTATTATTGTTCTAATGGTTTTTTGACATTTTATTCATTTATTGCTGTAAACAAATCATTACTATTATTAAATTTAAAAATTAAATTCTCAAGCTACTGTTTTAAATAAAATTAAACAAATAAAAACCACATCTTCTTTGTCCTATTAATTGCTCTTTTATTAATGATTAATCTACATTTTGGCATCTAGGTATTTACTTCAGCCTTGAATTGTTAGAGCTATTACCTTAAGCTTATGTTTATTGAACGTTCAATTAATAAAAATTATGCCTAAAGTCGGAATGGAACCTGTCAGACGTCAGCAGCTAATTGACGCAACTATAGAGTCAGTTGCTACTAAGGGACTACAAGGCACAACTATAAACAGCATTAGTAAAAATGCAGGTTTGTCGTCAGGCATCATTAGTCACTATTTTAATGGTAAGCAGGGGTTAATTGAAGCCACGGTTAGATACTTACTAACAAGCTTAAAGCAAGGCTTAATAAGTAAAGTAAATCATCAAACCACTGCCATTGAGCGTTTAATGTTTATTATCGAAGCCAACTTTGCGCTTGTACAACAGCGTAATGATACAACCCGAACGTGGTTAAGTTTTTGGGCGCAATCGATGCATGATGAAGAATTACACAGACTACAAAACGTAAACAGTAAACGCTTGCAAAGTAATTTAGCATTTTCTTTTAAGCAATTAATGCCTATTGAGCAAGCAAATCAAGCTGCAGAACTTAGCGCCGCAATGATCGATGGCCTATGGTTAAGAGCAGTACTGAGTAAATCAGACAATAATCAGTTTAAACACAGTGAAAAGTTAGCAAAGAGCTATGTACTTTCACTTATCAAGCAATATGGAGCCTAGCGTGACTACACCTGTCTATCAAAATTTTATTAACGGCCATTTTCTTGCAAACCAGAGCGGCAAAACATTTGATGTAACAAACCCAGCAACGGGTGAGGTTATTTACGCAGTAGAAATTGCCGACGAATTTATTCAAAACGCAGCCATTGCCAGTGCAAAGCAAGGTTTTGCACAGTGGTCAGCAATGACACCTATTGAACGTAGTCGTATTTTATTAAAAGCAGTGGCTATTTTACGCGAGCGCAATGATGAGCTAGCACTTGTAGAAGTACTCGACACCGGCAAACCAATGCAAGAAGCTAATTGTGTTGATATTGAAACCGGCGCTGATGTAATTGAATACTTTGCAGGCCTTGCGCCAGCACAAGTAGGCCAACAACAAATGGTTGGTGATGACTTTTACTACACACGTAAAGAGCCATTAGGTATCTGTGCGGGTATAGGTGCATGGAACTACCCACTACAAATTGCATGTTGGAAGTCGGGCCCTGCCCTTGCTGCTGGTAATGCATTTATATTTAAACCATCTGAAGAAACACCACTTGGCGCTATTAAACTTGCAGAAGTATTTGTTGAAGCTGGTGTACCTGCAGGTGTGTTTAATGTTGTTCAAGGCGCAGGCGATGTAGGCCAGTGGCTAACGCAGCATAGCGATATTGATAAAGTATCGTTTACGGGTGAAGTAGGCACAGGTAAAAAAGTAGTGGCAAGTGCTGCCGGTACGTTAAAAGATGTCACGATGGAACTTGGTGGTAAATCTCCACTATTAGTATTTGATGATGCCAACATAGAGCAAGCGGTTAGCGCTGCTATGTTAGGTAACTTTTATACGCAAGGCGAAATTTGTACTAACTGTACACGTATTTACGTTCATAAAAATGTATATCAGCAGTTTATTGATGAGCTTAAAGCGCGCACTGAGAAAAACATTATTGCTGGCGACCCACAAGATTTAAATACAAACTTTGGAGCACTTATTTCTAAAAAGCATCAAGAACTAGTAATGAGCTACGTTAATAAAGGCATAGAAGAAGGTGCAACGCTTTTAACTGGTGGTACAACGCTTTCACCAGAATCTGCACCTAATGGCTATTTTGTAGCACCGACTGTGTTTATTGATTGTAATGACGACATGACTATCGTTAAAGAAGAGATATTTGGCCCAGTAATGAGCGTGCTTGTTTTTGACGACGAAGACGATGTGATTGCACGCGCTAACGGTACACACCTAGGCTTAGCTGCTGGCGTATTTACGAGTGATATTAAACGTGCTCACCGCGTAATTCATAAGTTACAAGCCGGTATTTGTTGGATTAATGCATACGGTAACTCACCGGCTGAAATGCCAGTTGGCGGTTATAAGCAATCGGGTATTGGCCGTGAAAATGGTATACAAACGCTTGATCAATACACGCAAACTAAGTCTATTTATGTTGGTATGGCCGACATAGAAAGCCCATTTTAAGGCGCCCTACTATGAGTAATCATTACGACTATATTATTGTTGGCGCGGGTTCGGCGGGTTGTGTTTTAGCCAACCGTTTATCTGAAGATTCAAGTAACCGCGTGTTACTACTTGAAACTGGCGGTAGCGATAAAAGTATTTTTATAAAAATGCCAACCGCGTTATCTATTCCTATGAATAGTGACAAATACGCATGGCAGTTTCATACGCAGCCTGAGCCTCATTTAGATAACCGTGAGATGCATTGTCCTCGCGGTAAAGTATTAGGTGGTTCGTCATCTATTAATGGCATGGTATACGTACGTGGCCACGCAAAAGATTTTGACGAATGGCAGCAACACGGTGCAAACGGCTGGGATTACCAATCGTGTTTACCGTATTTTCAAAAGGCAGAAAGCTTTTACCTTGGTGAAAATACTTACCGTGGTGGCAAAGGCCCGCTTGGCGTTAATAACGGCAACGAAATGAAAAACCCGCTTTACCGCACCTTTATCAAAGCAGGCGTACAAGCCGGTTACGCTTCTACAGATGATTATAACGCGTCGCAGCAAGAGGGTTTTGGCCCAATGCACATGACCGTAAAAGACGGCGTGCGCAGCTCTGCTTCGCGTGAGTATTTAGACCCTGTTAAATCGCGTAGTAATTTAACGATTATTACAGGTGCACTAGCACAACGCGTGATTTTAGATGGTAAAAAAGCCACAGGCATCGAATACAAAGTAAATGGCGACGTTAAAACTGCATATGCTGCAAAAGACGTTGTATTAAGTGCAGGCCCAATCGGCTCTCCACATATTTTACAACTCTCTGGTATTGGTGACACACAAGCGCTTGAAAAAGCAGGCGTTGAAGTACAGCATCATCTACCTGGTGTTGGTCAAAACTTACAAGATCATCTTGAGTTTTACTTTCAATACAAGTGTAAGCAACCTATCACGCTTAACGGCAAGCTAGGCATTGTTTCAAAAGGTTTGATTGGCGCGCGCTGGTTATTAACGCGTTCGGGTTTAGGTGCAACGAATCATTTTGAATCGTGTGCGTTTATTCGCTCAAAACCAGGTGTTGAATGGCCAGATATTCAGTATCACTTTTTACCAGCGGCTATGCGTTACGACGGTCGAAGCGCATTTGCAGGTCATGGTTTTCAAGTACATGTTGGTCATAACAAACCAAAAAGCCGTGGTAGTGTGACTATTGCTTCTGCAAATCCTGAGCAACCACCAACCATTTTATTTAATTACCTTGAACACCAAGACGATATTGAAGGCTTTAGAGCGTGCGTTCGCTTAACACGCGACATAATCGAACAAAGTGCCTTTGATGAATACCGCGATGAAGAAATTCAACCAGGTAAACATATTCAAACAGATGAAGAAATAGATGCCTTTGTACGCCAAGCCGTAGAAAGTGCCTACCACCCTTCTTGCTCATGCAAAATGGGTGAAGATGATATGGCCGTTGTTAATTCAAATACGCAAGTACATGGTATTGAAGGACTACGTGTTGTTGACTCATCTATATTCCCAACAGTTCCTAACGGAAACTTGAATGCGCCTACTATTATGGTTGCCGAAAAAGCAGCTGACATAATTTTAGGTAAAGAACCATTACAGAAATCGGATGTGAATGTTGCCATAACAACAAACTGGCAAGAAACACAACGTAGTACGGAGATCTAACTTTAGCCACATGCTTAGGTTTAGTCTCGTCGGGCTAAACCAATGCGTGCCTTGCAGTGGCACACGATGTAAATAGGTTACGTTGTGTTAATGCGAGAATAAAACAATAAAATACGGAGTGCTTATGAATTATTTTTATTCATTACTGGAGGGTAACAATGACTATTTGGCTTAATGCAGGCATCATTTTTACCTTACTTGCTATTATCACTATTTTAATTAAATGGGGTAATGTTCGCGTAGTAGGTGTAACACCAGTTCGAACCTTTACCTTTATAGCAATACTATTTACTTCTGGCCTAGATGTTGGCCTTATTATGTTTCCTTTAACTGAGTTTGCAGGTTATGCAGACATAAAAGCAAGCCCAGAATACGCGTTTGCAAATCCACTGGCTATTGAGTTTGGCTACTGGGGATTTTTGATCTGGGGATTTTACTTTCTTACGTGCTTTTATTTCTGTGTAATAGAACCTAAAGTGAAATTTTTCGAAATTCCTTGGGTTAGATTTATCAATAACGTTGTAATTATTGGTACATGTGCATTTACCGCTTATTTGCTGCTTACAAACCTACCGTGGTATTTACCCGAATTAGGTGATGGAACAAGTATAGTTTCTGAGTTTTACTTAATTGTGTTTGCTGCTATCTGTTTTGCTGTGTACTCAAGTACTGATATTAAATATGTACGTATTTTAAGTATTTCTACTACGTGGTTATTCTTAGCTTTAATCGCCTTTATGTGGACTGGCGCATTTGTGATAGGTGATGGTCAAATGTCAGCATTTACAGATAACTTAGGTTCTATTGGTACTTACTTTGCAAACATTAATGAATTTGTTTTACCGCTTAATGATTACCATGAGTTTTACTTATTCTGGTGGTTTGCGTGGAGCATAATGATTGGTCAATTTACATCACGCTTTGTTGGTGGACTTAAAACATACCAAGTATTAGCTGCAATGTTGATTTTCCCTTCTATTCCTATTGCGATTTGGTTTAGCGTACTTTATCACTACCATGAAGCGGGCATCCCAACTCAAGGTATTAAAAACTTCGCTATGGTATTTGTAGGTATTGTATTTGTAATTAACTCACTTGATTCGTTAGTGCGTTTATATACAGATAACCTAAACTTTACCGTAAAGCGTTTTGGCAAAATGAAATACATAATCGGAAATGTTGTTGCTCTATCATTACTTACACTATTGTTTAAATTAGAATTTTTACAAATTCAGTGGGTAGGCGCATTAGTTATCGGCTTGTTCTTTATCTGTGCAGCCTTTATTGGTTACAGTAAATTTAAAACAGTAACGAATATAGATAGCTCACCAAAAGCAAACGCAATTGATTACACAAAAATAGACACAGTACACTAGGGATTAATAATGAATAACAAACTAAAACAACTTGTAGTAGCACTACCATTTGCACTTTTATCAACAACTGCAGCAGCTGATTGGTCAACAACAATCACTGCAGCGTCTGACTACAC
The DNA here is from genome assembly GCF_014164075.1 of Pseudoalteromonas sp. SG45-3. Classification (NCBI taxonomy): domain Bacteria; kingdom Pseudomonadati; phylum Pseudomonadota; class Gammaproteobacteria; order Alteromonadales; family Pseudoalteromonadaceae; genus Pseudoalteromonas; species Pseudoalteromonas sp. SG45-3. Next base: position 13,291 of record NZ_JACJEN010000026.1, read on the forward strand.
TTTTAATGGTGTAACACAGACCGATAGCGACCCTGCAATTCAAGGCAGCTTAGATTATGCCTTTGATAGTGGTGTTTACGCTGGTGTTTGGGCCTCAAACGTAGATTTTGGTGACGACACTGATTTTGAGCTTGATGCTTACTTAGGTAAATATGTACAACTTGATGAGCAATTCAGCGTTGATTACGGTATCGCTTATTACACTTATCAAGGTAATAACAGTGACGGTAACTACGCTGAAGCTTACACTAAGTTTGGTTATGCAAGTGAATACGGCCAAACTGAGCTTAACTTTTGGTATAGCTGGGATTACTTTGGAACAGGTGCGGGTCATGTAATTTCAATGGTTGCTCACACTTATGAACTAGCTCCAAATCACGCACTACGTGCAAGTTTTGATATTTCAAACTCACTTGATGGTGAAAAGTGGGCTTGGGATACAAACCAGAAAAAATCGTACAAGCACTACCGCCTAGCTTATCAAACAAGCTACGAAGGTTTTGGTATTGAAGTGGCTGCTGAAAACACTAGCTTAGATTACGATTATGCTGATGAGCGTATTGTACTTGCTGTTTCACGCACATTTGATCTTTAATACATTAATTACTGATTAAACAAAAAATGCCACTCTATTTAGAGTGGCATTTTTATTTGTAAAATAACTAACTAACTAACTAGCTAGCTAACAATATCCCACGCACTTGTACCCGATGCAGAAAGATTGCTGGTGTTATTACGTAATACTTTATTGCCTACATTAACTGATGACTCAGGACGGCTCACTAAATACCCCTGAACTGAACTCACACCCATTTTTTTAACAAGCTCAAACTGCCCTATTTCTTCAACGCCTTCAGCTACAATTTTAAGGCCCAGCTTTTGTCCAAGCTCACTAATTGTATTTAATATATCGTTATACTTTTGGCTTTTATTGGCTTGAGCTATGAACGAGCGATCAATTTTAATAACATCAATTGGTAAATCCGCTAATGTACTTAACGAGCTAAAACCTGTACCAAAGTCATCAATTGCAATAGTGATGCCTTCTTCTCTTAATCTACTTAGCTCTTTAATTATTCTAGGGCTGGCTTGAATAAATGTTGATTCGGTAATTTCTAGCATTAAAGACGTCGCCGGTAAGCCGGTTTTTTTTAGCTTCTTCATTATCCAATCATAAATATCACGGTGCTTTAACTGAATGCCCGAAACGTTAACAGATATTTTTACTTTGCGCATACCTGCATTATGCCATGCAGCCATTTGCCGACACGATTCAAGCATAATCCAATCGCCAAGCTCTAATATTAAATTCGACTCTTCTGCTATTGGAATAAATTCTGAAGGTGGGATCATACCTTCAACTGGGTGGTCCCAGCGTGTAAGCGCTTCAAAATAATCAATCATACAATCTTCAACATGTACAATTGGCTGAAAAGATAAGTAAAAATCTTTACACGCGAGCGCTAAACGCAATTCTTCGAGTAAATAATGATAACGGCGCATTTTGTTACCCATTTCTGGCGAGTAAACTTTAAATATTCCCTTACCATCACTCTTAGCTCTGTACATAGCAACATCAGCTAGTTGTAAAAGTGCTTGTGGGGTTGACGCGCTTTCTGGGTAAGCAGCAATACCAATACTGGCACTAATTTTTACTATTTTATTGCCAAGCACAAAGTCTTTTTCAAGCTCACTTAACACGTGCTTCGCAATGTCAACAACTCTGTCGCTATCATCAAGTAGTTCTATAAATATGGAGAATTCATCTCCACCTAATCTTGATAAGTTTTGCTCTAATTGATTAGCGCTATTAATATTACTTAACTTATGGTGACGTAAAACATTTGCAAGTCGACTGGCCACTTGAACTAATATTTCATCACCAAAACTGTGGCCAAACGAATCATTTACTTGTTTAAAGCCATCCAAGTCGATAAATAGAAGCGCACATTTGAGATCTTCCTGATTAGCATGATTTATTTGTCTGTCTATGTGTTCAATATATGCATGGCGGTCAATTAACAGCGTCAGTTTGTCTTGACAAATACTTGTTTGAGTTTGTTTTACATAATTAACTACGTGTGAATTTAAGCTATTTATAGATTGGCTTAAGCTGCTTACACCTAATGGGTTCTCTGCCGGTTTAACTTGTAAATTAAATGCAGTAAGTAAGCTGTTGGCTTGGCGATTGAGCTCCGCTATTTGATTTTTATAATGACGTTTTCTACGTTCTCTACGTAAATAGATACCTGAGCCAAATATCAATATACATAAAAATAAAAAGTTCATGGGTGATGAGAGCGTCATCATGATTAACTTATTAGAATCAGCGGCTACAAATTGGGTATCAGTGGTTTTAATAAGTAAAAAATCAGCTGTTGGCTGCTCAATTATATAATGGCCATTTAAAATGGGATTATACCAAGGAGCCATATCAAGGGAGGTATTCGTGATCTCGAAACTTCGTATATCAATATTAGTCTGAAATAGATTTATACGGTTGATCTGATTAGTTAACTCTATGTTTATGCAGAAACAAAATAGAACTATGATTAAGAAAATAAAACCGAGCGGCTTAAGTTTATTCATAAAAAAAATCCATCTATTTTGCTTCTCCTATCAAACCTATTACCAAAAGCGGATTATATCGCTTGCATTTAGTACTACGCAAGCATTGATATAATCCTAAGCCATTAGAATAACAAAAAATTGTAACGATAATGGATTAACTAACTATATCTACATATAGTATAGATGGGATTAATAAAAATAAACAAAAACGTTTCAATTGTTTAAAATTTAATACATGCGGTATATAAACTTTGTCGTTTTTTCTGCCGCATTAATCTATGCCTCACCACTACAGCTTTAAGTACTTATATTTACTCAACTTTAATCGCATTTGCTCCGCTGTCGTACATCATTTAAAAATTATTCTTGCGCATTATGCATTGCTACTCAAACTAGTAGGAATTATCGCTAATAAAATTATTATTAATATTTAAAGCTGCCATGCATAGCTAACTTTTGTAAATAAGGTACGTTGATCTCGCTCAATATTTTTAAGAGAATCGTCTTGGTAACCTCTATCTGAGTAACCCAAATAAAACAGTGTTTGCGCATTAATTTTATATGAGTAAACAAGCTGACTACCGTAGTCTTTGTTAATTTGGCTAACTTGATAAAAGTAGGCATTTTCGTCTCTATCAATATCTTCAAATTGCAAAATAAGCTTAAGGATTGAACGCATACTAAATTTATAATGGAGCCTAAAATCAACTAAGTTAGCTGTAAATACACGCTCCCCTTGTGGGTTATCTAATTGGCTGTAGTTATGTTTTACATCGAGCTGCCAATGGTCGTTAATGTCCCACACCATTTGGGTTTGGGTGTCAAACGCATCGCCTAATTGCTCATTTGCATAATCAATGCGGCTAGCGTATTCAACATATAATGATAACTTTAAATCTTTAGTGGGTTTAAAGCCCGTATAAATGTAACCAATATTTTGATTATAAAAATTGTCATTATAATTTTCATAACGGTGTACTAAACCAATTTCAAAAATAGATTGTTTTTGACCTTTAAAACTCAAAAAGCCTTCGTATTCTTCTTCAAGTAAGTCGCCATTTTGTGCCCACGTTTTATCCCAGTCAGCTTCGTATGACCACGAGGTAAGTAAATCAGACTCATCTCTGTACCATGTTTGTCCGCCACCAAAGCCTACTTTTTCATAATCGACTTTAGCTTGATAACCTAAATCAGTGCGGTAGTCCTGCCCAATATTTTCATAAGATGCAAATAATTTGTAATCACGTTTATCGCGGGTAAGTTCTAGAGCATAAGCTTCATCTGATTGAGTTTCAGATAAGTTATAGTTTTGAATTAAAAATTCAGAGTTACGAGTATCAGCAGATGACACTTGATACAAAAGAGTATCCGATTGATTAAACCAGTAGGTACCATCCACTGATAATACAGTGTTGTGATAGTCATCACTTTCTCTGTGCGTGCTTGAAATACCAATAGTACCTTGCTGACCTAAGTCATATTGATAACGCCCTGCGGCTGCATTCGTTTTTTCGTTTAAGCTTGCGAAGCCAGAGCCCTGATTCGTTGGCAGTAAAATATTACTATTGTCGTCATCAGCTAGCATTAGCGCATAACTATGATCACCCGTTTTACCCGTCAGCTTTGCACCTAAAGTAGGCTCTGCAATTGTACGTGTGTATAAAAGCTCAAATAAGCTACTTTTAAAGTAAGAAGCACCATCTAAAAAGAAAGGACGTTTTTCAGCGTAATAAATTGAGAAGGTTGTATTTACATCAAGCTCTAAAGAGTCAGTTTCTACTTGCGAAAAATCAGGATTAATTGTCGCGTTTAAAACAGCATCTTTTGTTAAACCCCAGCGTAAATCTAAGCCCACTTCAGTATCTATATCACCCTTATCCCAATCACCTGGCAACGCAGATTTATTATCGTTACGCAGTGTGGTTAATGTAGGTGTTAATTGGATATTTTTACTTGATTCAATGTCACTAAAGCCAACTAACTTATCAAACTGGCAAAGGCTGCATTTCACATTTCTATCAAACCCCATATTTGATAGCTGATATAGCACATCACGTTGATAGTTTCTCATTACAGAAAAACCCCACGTTAGCTCATTTTTATTTTCAGGAAAACGCAATGCTTTAAAAGGAATACGCATTTCAACAACATAACCTTTGTCGTTAATTTGTCCTGCGCTATCCCAAATAGCATTCCATGAGGTATCAGAGCTCCAGCCATCGGTGTCGGTCATTCGTATATCGCCTTGCGCACCCAGCGGGTTCACATGGAATTCATAACCACTGCGTTCATCATTAAATGTATCAATAACAAGAATAACGACGTCGTCTTCCCATAGCGTATCCCGGTCACGAAGTGATGCACGAATTTGCGTAGGGTCTGGGTCTTGTGCAACATAGGCAACATATAAGTTAGTGCCATCTTCGTAAATAAAGGCATCAGTTTTTACAGGAGGAGTGCCTTTTTCGTTAGGCTCATCTTGGTAGAGTAAAGATATACGTGTTGCATTTTGCCAGTGCGCCTCATCCATAACACCATCAACGGTGATATTTAAATCAATACGGGACAAGGATACTTGCTGTTTTTTAGCCGCTACATCAAGGCTTGAAAGTAATAAAGCAAAACTTAAAAATAGGAAGGTAAACTTTTTTATTATAGTTATAAAGTACTGCATAAACATCCATTTAGACTGTAATTACTCATAAGGAGCAACTTAAGCTGAGGATTGTAATTTATCCAGGTACATTTGTTAATACTTTGAAATGAAAAATTAACTATTTAATGATAAAGGAGTAACTAATTGTTATGTATTATGTTTCGAGTAGTTTAAGCTTATCGTCTATGCCATTCCATACATCAGCGTCCTCTGGTGCAGGTTTAACCTCTGTAATGCGCGGCCAGACCAGTGCAAGTTCAGCATTTAATTCAGTAAACTCTTTTTGAGACTCTGGTAGCTCATCTTCTTGGTATATCGCATCAGCTGAACACTCAGGGACACATAAGCCACAATCAATACAATCAATCGGGCTAATTGCTAAAAAATTAGGGCCTTCAAAAAATGCATCTGCTGGGCACACTGATACGCAATCAGTGTACTTACATTTTATACAATTTTCGGTGACAACAAACGCCATACTATTTTAATACCTAAGATTTTGAACAACAGTTGTGGATCATACCCATCCACCCCAAAAATACAATAAATAAGTGCCATATCAGGCTATTTTAACGTAAAATGCGCGCCTAATGTTTGCACACTCGTTGTGTCCTGCATCCCCTTATTGTGAGCGGTAATAATACCCCGCTATGACACCTAAAAGAGATATAAATGATACGTTTAACCGAAATTAAGCTGCCACTTGATCATGACGAAGACGCAATTGGTCAAGCAATTGTAAATAAACTAAAAATCCTACCTGAACAATTGCACAGTTTTAATGTGTTTAAACGTGGTTATGATGCACGTAAAAAATCAGCTATTTTACTTATTTATACACTCGATATAGAAGTTGATAACGAAGCCGAGCTACTCGCAGCATTTGAAAAAGACCAACATGTAAAAGTAGCACCAGACACAAGTTATAAATTTGTAGCCCAAGCTAACAATAATATCAAAGAGCGCCCTGTCGTGATTGGTTTTGGTCCTTGTGGTTTATTTGCGGGCTTATTACTTGCTCAAATGGGCTTTAAACCCATTATATTAGAGCGCGGTAAAGAAGTACGTGAACGTACAAAAGACACGTTTGGCTTTTGGCGTAAACGCACACTTAATACAGAATCAAATGTACAATTTGGTGAAGGTGGCGCAGGTACTTTCTCAGACGGTAAGTTATACAGCCAAGTAAAAGATCCAAAGCATTATGGCCGAAAAGTCATTACTGAATTTGTAGAAGCAGGCGCACCCGATGAAATTTTATACGTAAGTAAGCCACACATTGGTACGTTTAAACTTGTCACCATGATTGAAAAAATGCGCGCTCGTATAATAGAGCTTGGCGGCGAAATTCGCTTTAGCACACGTGTTGACGATATTCATTTAGACGACGGGCAAGTAACAGGTTTAACGCTTTCAAATGGCGAGCAACTAAACACTCGACATGTTGTATTAGCCGTTGGCCATAGCGCACGTGACACGTTTGATATGATCCATAAAAAAGGGATTTATGTTGAAGCAAAGCCATTCTCAGTCGGTTTTAGAATCGAACATAAACAATCAATGATCGATGAATGTCGTTTTGGCACAAATGCAGGAAACCCAATTTTAGGCTCTGCCGATTATAAACTTGTTCATCACTGCGACAATGGCCGCACGGTTTACAGCTTTTGTATGTGCCCAGGTGGCACAGTAGTCGCGGCAACCTCTGAAGAAGGCCGTGTTGTTACCAATGGTATGAGTCAATATTCACGAAGTGAGCGCAACGCTAACAGCGCTATTGTGGTAGGTATATCACCAGAGCAAGATTTCCCTGGTAATCCACTTGCCGGAATAGACTTACAACGCAAACTTGAAGAGCAAGCGTATGAGCTTGGTGGTAGCAACTACGATGCACCAGCACAGTTAATTGGAGATTTCTTAAAAGGTAAATCATCTGCAGACTTAGGTGAAGTACAACCCTCTTACACACCTGGTATTAAGTTAACTGACTTGAGTAAAGTGTTACCACAATTTGCAATTGATGCCCTTCGCGAAGCGATACCAGCGTTTAATAAACAAATTCGTGGCTTTTCAACTAACGACGGTTTATTAACCGGTGTGGAAACACGTACTTCGTCGCCTATTAGTATTAAGCGTGATAAAACATTCCAAAGTATTAACACCAAAGGGCTTTACCCTGCTGGTGAAGGCGCAGGTTACGCTGGCGGTATTTTATCAGCGGGTATTGATGGTATTAAAGCAGCTGAAGCAGTCGCACTGTCTATGTTAGAAAGCGCTTAAACCTCTTTTTTAAGCTGTTTATCGAAAAGCCTCACTTTGTGAGGTTTTTTTGTGCTAAATGTATAGAAAATAATAACAACTCAAGCACCTCAACAATGATCAAAACATTTACCTTTTCGTTGCTTAGTGTATTAGCAATTTTTAACGCTAAAGCACAAGAGCTAAAAACCATCGATGAAATCCACAGTGCATATAAAAATAATTCTATTAATGCACAGCAACTCACCCAAAATTATATAGACCGAATTAATAAACTTAACCCACAATACAATGCAGTTATTAGTATTGAGCCTACAGCGATTGCTCAAGCTAAAACGTTAGATGAACTTGCCGCCAAAGGCACTTGGACAGGTCCATTACACGGAATACCTGTACTTCTTAAAGATAATATAGAAACAAAAGGCACACTTCCCACAACGGCTGGCTCTTTAGCACTTAAAAATAACGTTACTAATAATGATGCTTTTGTTGTTAAACAACTACGTAATGCGGGCGCTATAATTTTAGGTAAAGCTAATTTAAGTGAATGGGCAAATTTTCGTTCATCCTATTCATCGTCAGGCTGGAGTGCCGTAGGCGGACAAACACATAATGCGCACGATGTAACACGTAACCCATGTGGTTCTAGCGCAGGTTCTGCTGTTGCAGTAGCACTTAACTTTGCGCCCATAGCATTAGGGACTGAAACAGACGGTTCAATTACGTGCCCTGCCTCAGTAAATGGAGTTTATGCAATAAAACCGAGTATGGGCCAAGTATCACGCTCAGGTGTTGTGCCTCTTTCTAGTAGTCAAGACTCAGTAGGGCCGATGGCGCATTCACTTAAAGATGCATTGCTGGTTTTATCAGTTTTGCAAGGTGAAGACTCCCTTGATGCAACAACTACAGGGTTTAAATTAAATACAGGTAATCTAAAATCAAAATCGTCACTTATTATTGGTGCACTGCCTAGCGACAAATTTACAGTTGAAACGCAGCGCCTTTATGCCAAGCAGTTACAAGCATTAAAACAGGCTGGGCACACTGTTATTAATGTAGATATTACTGACAACTTAGATACGCTATTTGTTGATGAATACTATATTTTACTTTACGACTTCAAAGCCGAAATTAATCACTACCTCGCAAGCACTCCAGCACAAGTGGCTGTAAAAAGCCTAAAAGCACTTATTAATTTTAATATTCAAAATAAAAATACAGAAATGCCCCACTTTGAGCAAGACATCCTAGTTCAATCTCAGGCTATTGATTTAACTAACAAACAAAAATACCAAGAGACTAAAGAACGCTATCGCACTTTAGCAACGACAGCCATTGTTAATGTATATAAAAACAACAAGCTTGATATTGTTATAGCGCCTACAGTATCACCCGCCTGGAAGACAGACTTAGTTAATGGTGATAATTTTAATGGTAGTAGTAGTTCGTTATCTGCTATTGCAGGCACAACGCACATAACTCTGCCTGTCGGAAAAGTAAGTGGTTTACCGGTTGGTTTGTCCATAATAGCAAATAAAGAGGGCGAGCAAGCGGCTTATTTATACGCAAATATTATTGATGAGGTGTTATCACCAGGCACAAAAAAACCTGAGTAAACTCAGGTTTTTTTTAACTAAACGGCGTTAACTATGACTTTTTAAGTGACAGTTTTTCGCCTTTTAAGCTTTTACGAACGCTTGAAATACGTGAGCGATTTACTGCTCTCGCTTCACCGGTTGCTTGTCCTGATAACTTGTTAGAACGTGTACGGCGTAAATGCGCTGGTTTTTTACCAATTTTATCAATTAGTACTTCACGGTTACTTACTTCGTAACCTTCTAAATATACACGTTTGATTTTTTGACCGATTAACGTTTCAATTTCAAACAAAGTGTTTTCTTCTTCGCGGCTAACAAATGAGATTGCTTGACCTTGGCGACCAGCACGACCTGTACGGCCAATACGGTGAACGTAATCTTCTGCAAGCCATGGTAAATCAATATTAATTACACGAGGTAAGCCATCAATATCAATACCACGAGCAGCCACTTCTGTAGCCACTAATACACGTACTTTGCCTTCTTTAAACTCACGTAAAGCACGACGACGGTTACCTTGAGATTTGTCACCGTGGCAAACGCCTGCCGGAATACCATCAAGGTTAAGCTCTTTAACAAGCTCATCAGCCGTTTCTTTCATGTTTACAAATACAAGCACTTGTTGCCAGTTTTTCTTACCAATCAATTCAGAAAGTAGCTCTTGCTTACGACGTTCTTCAACAGGGTAAACAACATGCTCAACAGTACTTGCTGTACTGTTAGTTTGATCAACACGCACTATTTCAGCTTGTTTTAATACTTTAGATGCAAATTGTTTAATTGCTGCAGGGAAAGTAGCAGAGAAAAGTAAAATCTGGCGCTCTTCTGCACAGCTTTTAATCACGTTTTGCATGTCTTCAATAAAGCCCATATCAAGCATACGGTCGGCTTCATCAAGAACAAGGTGCTTAACACTTGCAAGGCTTAAGTTACCTAAGCGAATATGATCAAATAAACGACCTGGTGTTGCAACAACAATATCTACACCTTCTTTTAAAGCGTTTGCTTGGCCGGCGGTACTAACACCACCGAATAAACTAACGACTTTAAGTGATGTATGCTTTGCAAAATCTCTAAAATTATTTGCAATTTGTTCTGCAAGTTCACGCGTTGGAGCAAGTACTAACGCATGAGGTGCATTCGTTGTGCTGAGTTCAGACTCAACCAATTTTTGGATGATAGGTAAAGCAAACGCGGCAGTTTTGCCGGTACCAGTTTGTGCACTGGCTAAAACGTCTTTACCTTTACGAACAGCAGGGATTGCTGCGCGCTGAATGGGCGTAAGAGTGTGATAGTTAAGTTCGTCCAACGCCTGGATGATTTCAGGAGCGAAACTAAAAGATTTAAAATTCATGCTGTATAACCTACGGCCACATTATCAAGGGTCGCAAATTATACAGCAAAAACGAGTCAACAGTTAGCTTTAAACTGGATTAAAAGCTAAAAATTAGTTTGTTAAGTCATTAAAATATTGATTATCAACTCAAGAAAGCGTTAATACCTCATTTTGTTTTAATAACTGTGCTTTACCACCGACAACTTCACGTTCGTTAAGCTCATTTATTAATGGCAAACCTACTTTTTGTTGCTCATCACTAAGCGGTAAATACGGTAATCTAAATACTGGATTTACTGCACCTGTCATCATCATCGCAGTGTTAATAGCAATAGGGTTTGGCTCACAGAACAACCAGCTCATTAATGGTTGTAATGACGTATTTAACTCATCATTTTTAGTATCCATTAATTGGCGAAACAACCCAGGAATAAGGTTAGAAGTAACCGAAATAACACCGTGAGCTTTGTGTACATGACGAGCATCATGTGCTTCATCGTCGTTACCCGACCAACACGCAATGCCTTGCTGCTCATACTGTGCAATGCGCTCATTGCCGCCACATTCTTTAATACCAATTAGGTTCGAGTGCTGTGCTAATGGTTCAATAATATCAGGTGTTAGGTCTTGACCTGTGCGACCGGCTACGTTGTAAATAAAGGCAGGTCCAATATCAAGTACGCGTTTAAAGTGCTCTTTAACACCCGCGATTGACGTACGTCCGTAATATGGGTTAATTTGCAGTGCTGCATCCATACCGCTGGCAAAGCCATATTTAGTTGCTTTAATCGCTTCACGGGTGTTGTTACTACCGGTATTACCAACAATAATCAGTTTGTCACCATATTTGTTTGCACTGTGCGCTATAAGCATTAAATGCTCTTCCCAGTTCATTAACTGGCCTTCGCCTGTTGTGCCACCGACTACAATGCCATCAACGCCCGCTGCAATTTGTATTTCAACGAGTTCATCGTACTTTGCGAGATCAATTTCACCGTTTGCTAAATATGGCGTTTTAATAGCTGTAATAAGGCTTGCTTGTTTAATTTTCTCTAGGGTGCGCATAAAAATTCATTATTTATAAAACTTGCGCTATTTGTAACATACTTGCCGGTATTTTTGGAGGTATAAGCGCACATTTAATTATAAAATCGCTTGTGTTATTGAGTTTGGTAATACAAAATGAATAACTGTATATATGAACAGTATTTTATTTTTAACGATACCAGAGGCTTTATGCGTTTATCTGACTACTTAGCAACTCATTTTTATAACACCGATGAACTGTGCCAAGCATTAAACATAGATGCAGATACACTTTTAGCTTGGCAAGAGCGAAGTGTGTTCCCCAAACCAAGTTACTGTATTAAAAGTCAACTTAGCTGCAGCTCATATTCGGGTTTGTATGAATGCGAAGAATATGACGACTATTATCCGCGCGGCTGTGTTAATTGGGGGCAAGGTCTTTTAAAACAAAAAATAGAATCATCAAGCCATGCTTTTAATTATTTTGCGCAGCAATATACTGCAAGCCTAACTAAACTCGCTCAGCAAGGATTTACGTTTAGCGAAGAGCTATTTGGCTGTGAAATAGACGAGCACTTACAGCAAGTTTGGCAACAGTTTTTATGCAGTAAATATGGCGTACTTACTCAAAATGGATTAATAGACGAAATAGTCTCGGTAGACATTGGCAGGCTATTAGTTGACGACATTACAGAACTGCGCAGTAAAGCGAGTTTAAACCAAGAAGAAAGAGCGCTATTACACCCCGCCATAAAGCTTTTAAACAAAGCGCTAGGGCATGGCGCCGATCATGAAAAACAACACACATTACGCACCCGCTATATAGATGCGCTTATTTTAAAATATGATTTATCTATTAAGTAACGCTAAATTTACTTTGATAAAAACGTAGTGCTAACAGACCCTAAGTCTTCGTAACTAACCGTGGTTAACTGATCTGTATTAAGCTCAACAACACCACAATAAGAGCCTGTTATAAACACTTGCCCAGTTTTTAAATTAATTCCCTTTGCTGATAAGTAATTAACCGCCCAATAAAGTGGAAGCTGCGCAAGTTCTGCAGGATGCACACCTGCAAAGTTTAACTCCAGCTCAGTTTGCTTAACGTTAATATTTACAGTATTTGCGTTATACGCTTTGGCTTTATCTATTTGTGGGCCTAAATACACGCCTTGATTAGATAGGCCATCAGCCAGCTTTTCAATGTGAGTGCTTGGAGTGCCTTCATCAAACCTTTTTTGAATAAGCTCAAGTGCTAAATGGGCGCTGGCAAATGCAGTATCTACGTCTTCATTTGTATAGGTTTTATTACTTGGTAAATCGCTTTGTAAAATAAATGCAATTTCTGGTTCTATCAGCGCTTTGTTATTTGTTGTATACAGTGGGCAATTTTCAGCTTGTTTTATAGGTGCATGTAAAAGAGGCGCTAATATAATTGAGCCATCATCTAAAGGCAGCATACACTTCCAGCCATATACAGTTTGATCATTTAAATAAATCATCAACTTTTGTACTTCTATCGCATCGTCAGTCGAGTCTAGTACTAACTCTTTAGGAAAGTTTGAACGTGCTGGGTTTTCTTCTCTTTGTGCTAATAAGTGAGTAGCAATTAGTTTTAGCTGTATTGAGTTGTTCACATAAATCTCTTTAAAATACGTTACTGGTTAAGCAGTAAATAGGAAGGATTACATTATTAATGTATTAGCTTAGGCATTGGAACATCATGTTAAATGCCTATAATTAAAATTGTATTGAAAACAAAGCGTGGCAATTATTTAAGTATCAATAGATTTGAGAGAGCGTAAAAATAGCCCTAAGCCACCAAACGCTAAAATTATAATAACAATCAAATCAAACGACGTCATAGTTCGCATACTAAATCGAACACTCGATATAACACCAAATATGAGTGCGGTTAACGAGCCAAGAGATAGCACCCAGCCTAAAATATTTTTAGAATTATAAAAAATCAGACCCACACCAAAAATAAATGGGATCATAACCATGCCGCCTGTAACGCCAAAGCCACCTAAAGCATTAACACTATAAATGCGAGAACTTAGTCCAAAATTAGAGGTCACCGAAATTGCGTTTAGCAGCATATAAAAGCCACCGCACATCATAATTAAACCAATAAAAAAATGCCCAATACCACCAGAGCTTCCACCAGCACCTTTCATTATTAATTATTCCTTTTATATTTTTGACTTAATAGTTTTAGATGGTAATTGCTCGAGTATTAACATTGACCGCAATCTACATAATCAATCAGTGCACACGCGAAAATACTTATCGCGTAATTACATGCCAAATAACATAAAACCAAGATAAAAAACCGTGCAAAATTGCCCATAACACAGACTCATTAGCACTCCATGAAATAGCAATTGCTAGGGCCGTACCAAAAGAGACTCCATATTTTACTATTTCATTTCTTGAGTTTCTCATTAGTTATATTCCTAATTTTTAACTTATACCAATCTGCTTATATATGGGGTCTATTTAACGTTAAGAAAATTACGCTAGAACTAGGCAAAAATTTTTATATCTAGTTGTTCTAAATAAAAAATTTTTAACGACGTTATAGTGCAATTTAATTCGTTAAATTGATCAAAGATTTATGCAGATTGGTATTATTAGCTGCTTGATTTGCTTACTAAAACTGACAGCTCTTTACCATCAATATTAATACTTGCTTCTTTGCCTATTTCAACAATTAAAGAGGGAGCCATATGTTTTCCACCTAGTTTTAGGTCAGTTACTAAACTAACAGTAGAATCATCAATTGGCGTTACTGTAAGAGCAAAACTATACGAATTATCAACTGAAACTGACGCCTCTTCGTTTGAATTGACTACTAAAGTAGGCGAGCCAATTAGGTTTTTATTATCATAAAATTTGGCATTCACTACAAAACTATCATTAGCTTGTGCAAATGATAAAAAGCCTAACAACGCTATTATTGCGATTAATTTTTTCATTATTATTTCCATATAAATTGATACAGCTAAAGGCTATTAAAGCTTTATTAGCTGTGATTTTTCAGCTAGCAATTTACCAACTAATGATTAAAAAACTTATGTTTTAGCTCTGATGAAGTAACCAACACCCAGTGAACTAATATAGAACAACACTCCAAATACACTAATATCAATGAGTAGCTTTAGAATGTCAAAAGTATCTGTAAACACAAGATACTCAAAAGCAAATAAGTGAAATATAACTTTTGATCCGAAATACGCAGTTAATAAAGGGATTACAAAAATAAGAATAGATTGATTTGATTTATTAATTTCCATACCCATGTCTCCATTATTAGTTTAATTAACTCAGCTCTAAAAATATAACACACAAAAAATATATAAATAGTTTGCTATTTTGAGTCTCTTATTCAGTACCACTCGAACTATTTACGGCTGACTAAAATGCCATGTTATATTTCTATAATTTACACCAGAGAACTTTAATGTAAACAACAAATTAAATAGGCTATTTATTAGAGTGGGTTGTGATAGCAAAACGACTCTTAATAAAGTTATGAACCTCTTTTGATTTCGAAGCACTACGAATGCGAATTAACAAAAAAGAGTCCTAATAGGTTTCATTGATATTGGCGAAGTTGGGTATTTAGGCAGGTTGGAGTGTAAGAATAAAAGGTGATGTAAGATAACAGCACCTATTTGAGTATTTACTTTATGATATGTAATTTAGCTAAGTATTTTAATACGTACCATAATAGGCACTATAAAAAGAATTTAACCAATTGATTTATATACATCAATACTACTATTGGTTAAAAGCCCAGTAACTTGCGTACCAAATGCTTTAAAGTGTGGCTCGTTTTTATGCGCTTCAAAGTGCTCGTCAGACGCCCACTGTTCGCTAACAACATAATCGGTATGTTCATCATCACTTTTTACAGATAGTTCATAACGTAAGCACCCTACTTCTTGGCGCGATGACTTTTGTAAGTTTTCAAGTGCTGTAAGCATCACATCTGCATCAATATTTTTGCACGACAGTGCCGCTATAACCGTTAACATGTGTATTCCTTTTAAAAGTTAAGGTGTAGATAATCTACACCTTAAAATATTTAGTTTAACTTTGCGTTTGAGGTAAGTTTACTGATCCCACTGCGGCGCAAAGTCTGGTGTTGCTTGGCGGTCGCCACAATCAAGACCATCAATGCGGGCTATGTCTTCATCATCTAACTTAACGTGGTCGTTAAAGTTATCTTCTAAGTTTTTGCGCTTAGTTGATGATGGAATTGTCGTCATGCCGCTTGCGTTAACCCATGCTAAAACAACTTGTGCTGGACTTGCATCGTGCTTTTTAGCAATGTCGATAATGGTTTGATCTTTAAGTACTTTGCCTACTACAAATGGCATGTACGCTGTCACGTGTATATCGTGCTGAGCACAAAATGCACGCAATTTAGTATTAGTTAAATATGGGTGAACCTCAACCTGATTGGTAAATATTTCACGCGAGTCAAGTGTTTGCATTGCTTCATTTAAGTTTGCAATGGTGAAGTTTGATACACCAATGTGCTTAGTTAAACCAAGCTGCTTCGCTTTTAGTAATTCAGTGAGGTATTCACTCATTGGCTCGTCGTTAGCAGGCGATGGCCAATGAACTAGCAGTAAGTCGACCGAATCAACTTGTAGCTTTTCAAGTGACTTTTTAACGCTTGGGATAAAGTCGCTTTTATTTAATTTGTTATTCCACACTTTGGTGGTTAAGAATATTTCACTGCGCGGAATATTACTATCTTTTATGGCTTGACCTACTTGCTCTTCGTTGCCATAAATTTGTGCGGTATCAATATGGCGAAACCCAACTTCGAGTGCCATTTTTACTGAGTTATAGGCAGTGTCGCCCTCTAAGCGGAATGTTCCCATACCTAGTTCTGGCATTTCTATTACACGTTTTGTCATGGTTTATCCTTATAAAATAATCGGTTTTGAAATACAAACTTTTAAAAGTTTTACGAAATACACCTTTTACTTCTTATTACGACTGTCACTTAAAAATCTATGACCTCATAACATGTATGAGGTCATTAATTTTAGTTTCAAGGTTAGGGTCTGTTAATCTTTAGAGATTACATTTGCAGCAGTGTATTTGGTATTTAGGCAAGGCAGAGCCTATGCAGTGTGGTTGTTCCACATTAATAGGCGATAACGCAGCATAAATGCCAAATACGCGCTGCCTGTAGGTTCTTCCTAGGGTGGATTTACTCTTTGTCCCTCGATTTTTACTTAGCCCACTAGGTTACAAACCTCGCTCCGTGATTAAATCATCCCTAGATTGAACAAATTTAATCCTAAAAGGTCAACAGACCCTGCTAAGGCTTTATGCTTGCTGAATTTCACGTTTATCAAGCATACCGCTGTAGCGTGTAACACCAAGTGCTAAAACAGAGATAACGGCGCCTATCCATGCTGTATCTTGCAGGGTCATGTTCTCTACTACGCTACCGCCAATAATTGAGCCAAGTGCAATACCAATATTAAATGCGGCTATGTTTAAACCTGATGCAACATCTACCGCATTGGGCGTGTGCTTTTGCGCTTGCTTTACTACATAAAGTTGCAAGCCTGGCACATTACCAAAAGCAAATGCGCCCCATACTAAAATAGTAAGTACAGCAGCAATTTTTGATTCCATCGTAAAAGTAAATATCAGTAAAATAATACTCAAAGCGCTGAATATAATGCTCAGTGCGCTAATTGGGCCGCGTTTGTCGGCCAATTTTCCACCCCAAATATTACCTACCGCTACCGATACACCGTAAACAAGCATTATTAAGGCAATAGCCGAAGGCGCAAAACCTGTTTGTTGCTCTAAAATAGGTGCTAAATAAGTAAACGCTGTAAACGTGCCGCCATAGCCCAATATCGTCATTAAATACACCAGTAATAAACGCGGTTTTACGATTACTTGTAGTTGCTCTTTAAACGTCGCTGGTATTGATTGTTTTAAATTTTTTGGCACTAAAATAGAGCTGCCGATTAATGCAATTAAACCTAATACCGACACAACTAAAAACGTTGCACGCCAACCAAAGTGTTGTCCAATCCATGTACCTAGTGGCACACCAGTTACGAGTGCTACAGTAAGCCCGGTAAACATAATGGCTATTGCACTGGCTTCTTTGTCTTTGCTTACTAGACTTGTGGCAATCATCGATCCGATTGAAAAAAACACACCATGGGCAAGCCCCGTTAAAATGCGCGCAAGTATTAATGTTTCGTAACTTGGCGCTTGCCATGCAAGTAAGTTACCTAAAACAAATAAGCCCATTAAGCTTATTAGTACCACTTTACGATTCCAACGACCCGTTAAAGCCGTTAGCACCGGCGCACCGATGGCAACGCCAACCGCATATAAACTTACAAGCAAACCTGCTGAAGGTAGGCTTACGCCTAAGTCGTTTGCAATGGTGGGTACTAATCCCACTATTACAAACTCAGTTGTTCCGATTGCAAATGCGCTTAAGGTAAGCGCCCACAAAGCCAATGGCATAGTTATATCCTCATTAATATTTGAAGAATGTAGTTTGGCTAAAATATCGTTTGCAAAAAATAGCATTAGTGACAAAATACTTTTGTTAATAATGCAAAGATGGTGTTGGTATACTTATGGCAGTTCATTCAAAAACTGAAGATTTAGAAACGTTTATAACGGTAGTAGATTGCGGAAGCTTTTCCGGGGCGGCTAACTTGCTCGATCAGCAGGTGGCTAAAGTGTCGCGAGCTGTATCACGCCTTGAAAATACACTGCAATGTACTTTGCTAAACAGAACAACACGCCGGTTAGAGCTTACCGAAGAAGGCCATACTTTTATAAAATTTGCACGCGAAGGGTTAAATACGCTTTATACCGGTGAAGAAGCCATAAAGCTTTTAAAACAAGCGCCAAGTGGCAAGCTGCGAATAGATGCGGCAAGCCCTTTTGTATTGCACCAACTTACACCTTTAATTGGCGAATTTGCCAAGCAATACCCCCACATAACGCTTGATATAACCTCACACGACAGCATTATTGATTTACTTGAACATAAAACCGATTTAGCCATACGCATTGGTGATTTAAAAGACTCAAATTTACATGCTCGTAAACTTGGCAGCAGCCAGTTACGTATTGTAGCCAGCCCAGAATATATAAAAAACAACGCAACAATTACGCAAATAGATGACTTACAAAATCACAAGATAATTGGTTTTAGTGACTCCCCTAAATTAAACACTTGGCCGTTAGTAAAGCCCGCTTTATTTACGTTTTCGCTTAGCGCAAGCAGCGGCGAAACAGTGCGGCAACTATGTATTGCAAACCAAGGCGTTGCGCTACTTTCTCACTTTATGATTGGCAATGATCTAAAAACAGGTAAATTAGTTGAAGTGTTACCCAGTGCAGTTAGCTCACCTAATAACCGAGAAATTATACAAGCCGTGTATTATAAAAATAGTGCGGTATCGTCTCGCATTACAGCGTTTTTAGATTTTATAAAGCCCAGGCTTAGTTTATAAATTTTGGGCATTGATGTGCTTATCAAATATTTCACATTATTTTTTGACGCTTTTTAATAATCAAAAAGTATAAATAATAAAAGTCGCAATTAAAGGTATTAATCAAAATGGATTCTTTAACGCAGGTAGCATTAGGTAGTGCTGTAGGTTATGCGGTATTAGGCAATAAAATAGGTCGAAAAGCCGTTTTATGGGGAGCAATTTTAGGCACACTTCCTGATTTAGATGTATTTTTGCCTTATGGTGGCTCTGTAGAAGCATTTACTTACCACCGTAGCTTTAGCCATTCGTTATTAATACATTTATTAATTAGTCCGCTCATTGTATGGCTAATATTAAAAATACACGCGGGAATGCAAATTTATAAAGTGCGCTGGTTTTGGCTAGTATTTTTAAGTTTATCTACACATGCCATATTAGACAGCCTAACGGTATACGGTACACAATTACTTTGGCCTTTTACTGAGTACCCCTTTGCGGTTTCTAGTGTGTTTATTATTGACCCCGCTTACACGCTTCCTTTATTAATTGGCGTAATATGTACGCTAATACCCAAAATACAAGCAGCAACGGCTTATCATATAAATGCAGCGGCCTTAGTTTTAAGTAGTCTATATTTATTTTGTGCTTTAATTTTAAAAGTAAGTATTGATGACAAGGTAAAAACAGCACTCAACAACAGGCAAATACCAGTAAATGCTTATATTAGTACGCCTGCCCCGCTAACCACTTTGCTGTGGCGTATTGTTGTGATGTCTGACGGACAATACTACGAAGGTTATGCATCAGTATTTGACGTGCCCAACGATGTTACATTAACGCCTTATCAAACAACGCCTTCATTGTTAAATAATATTAGCGATGAATGGGCTATAAAGCGCTTGCAGTGGTTTACTAAAGGGTTTTATTCGGTGCGTCAACAGCAAAGCAGTATTGTACTTTCTGATTTACGTATGGGCATGGAATGCAACTATGTGTTTAATTTTGTAGTGGGTCAAAAAAATGATTCAGAGGTGAGCATTGGTAACTTTGAAAAAATAAGTCAAAGACCAAACTTAAGCAATCTTCATAAAATATGGGACAGGATTTGGCAACCAAATGTGTCTTTAGCATCACCCTCTGCAAAAAATGACTGCAATAGCCAATAACTACCTATTATAAGATTCGTACTAGCATGAGGAAGTTAAGTGAAGTTCAAGCAGCAATTAAACTAAATAGCTCACTAAAGTGATTGCTGCTTTTTTTGCTGATACATTGCAACATCAGCATCTTGAATCATATCCTCAACCGATTTACCTGTATCGTATTTAAAGTGTGTTACCCCTACACTGTAATCAATTTTGTATGGCTTATTTAATGTATTATTGGCATGCGCAATTGCATCCGCAAACCTTTGTAAAACAAACTCAGCTTTTGTTTCATCTAAATCACTTAGCATTACTACAAACTCATCTCCGCCAAGTCTGCCTATTACTTCACAATCACAAAATGAACTAAGCATAATTTGCGCAAATTTATTCAATACAAAATCGCCTTCGTGGTGTCCATAAACATCATTAATTTGTTTAAACTTATTAAGATCAAACAATATAAACGACATTGATACTTTGTTTCGCCTACATACATTTAGCGTATGCTCAGCAAGGTTCAAAAAGCCACGTCGATTAGAGATTCTTGTTAACTCATCAATTGTAGCTAGTTGAACTGATTGAATCTCTTGCTCAACCAACGTGCCTAAATCTCTTAGTAATTGTTTTTCTTCATCATTAAGGTGTCTAGGTTTATTATCGGCAAGGCATAAAGTGCCTATAATAACCCCTTGCCTTAATTTTAAAGGAAAGCCAGCATAAAAGCGTACTTTAGGATCGCCTGTAACAAAAGGGTTATCAAAAAACCTTTTATCTTGGGCTGTATCTGGGATTATTAAGAGCTCGTCTTGATTTATGGTATGGCCACAAAATGAGGTTTCGCGAGGAAGCTCAGGCGCATCAAGCCCCTGCCTAGATTTAAACCATTGGCGGTCTTCGTCAATTAAAGTAACCAATGAAATAGAAACATTAAACATACGCTTGGCAATACGAGTAACACGATCAAAGCGCTCTTCATGCGACGTATCTAGAATTTTTAATGTTTTTAACGCATGTAATCGCTCTGCTTCGTTACTTGGGATCTCAGGTTTAATCATTAAAGCTCAATTAATTTTAAGTGTTTTATGAATTACGAAATGGGAGCGAATATTTTCGAGTATATAACCCATAAACTTATTTAAATTATAAACAGTCTGTCTATTAAAACTAGAACATTACCTTAAAATAGCAATAAATACTTATGAATATCAGTAAGTCGTACCTAAATAAAGATAAGATTAAATCCGCAAAAAATTATGATGAAAACAGGTGGGAGTAGTGGTTGATACAACATTACTACTTTCTAGTTAAAAAGTAGTAGTGGCTATTTAGTTTTATTTAAATAACCACTGGATTTGGCATACTTACAAAAATAAACACTTTAATTTTGGTGCTCATATTGTCCACGGTAAACTTCAAATACTTTTAAAACAGTATGTTGCTCTTTAGTTAGGTTATCAAACCAAGTATCAAACAGCTCATCATCTTCTTGCTCACTAAGTGCCATATACCTTGCTAGTAACTCTACAATATCATTGTGGTTGCAGGTTAACGGATTTACTTGTTGCGCCAAGGTACTGTGGTCGCGCTCTCTTAGGGTTTCCATCACCCCTTGGTCAATTTGTTCTTGTTGTTGTGTTGCGTCACTCATACATAACCTCTGTAATAACTTTATAACCGTATTTGTTAACGTTTTAACTCTTAAATATAGTTATAACAGCCTAAACGCCAATAGCCAGCATTTTTAATTCAAGTGCTTATTTTTTGATTTATTTGCACAAATAGCCAGCAATTACGCCCCTTTTGGGGAGCATTTAAATAATTTGCAATGAGAGAATAAATACGTTAAATTAAAATGATACATTATCACATATCATTTATTGAGGCGTATTATGAAACCAAATATTCATCCTGATTACCAAGTGGTTGCTTTTCACGATACTGCTGCCGATTCTTACTTTATTATTGGCTCAACCATTAAAACAAGCCGCACAGTAGAAATAGACGGTAATACTTATCCATATGTACCTATTGACGTATCAAGTGACTCACATCCATTTTATACAGGCAAGCAAAAAACTGTTGCTACAGATGGCCGTGTTGCACAGTTTAACCGTCGTTTTAAAAGTTTATCGACTGTTAAAAAGGAAAAGGTATGAAAGTATTAAGTTCCCTAAAAAGTGCGAAGCAACGCCCGGGGTGTCAAATTGTAAAACGCAAAGGTCGTGTATTTGTAATTTGCAAAAACAACCCACGCTTTAAAGCAGTACAAGGAATGAAAAAGAAATAAGTTAAGCCGTGGGGCACTATACATAATTAGGTAGCCTGTTAAAGCTACCTAATTTAGGGAGGATTATTTTACCACTACTGAAAACTCTGGCACTGCCTGAATTACTTTTTTTACCGTACAGGTATTAACGGCTGCAATAAGCGCCTTTTTATATTTATCAGGAAAACCGTCTGGTAGGTTAATCTCAATTGAAAATAACTTTTTACCGTTATCATCTACATTTTCATTATTTTGAGTAAGCGTCATACCTTGCGTTGAAATATCACGCTGCTCACAAAATTTACGTGCATAAAAACCTGCACATAAAACCATACTTACTAAAAAGTAATCAAACGGTTCAGGATGCTCTGCGTTGCCACCAGCGTTTACACTTTGATCGCTGATTACTTCTAGGTCGCCAAATTTAGCGCTTTGCTTTTGGCCTTCTAACATTGAAACTGAAATTTCCATTGTGTTTCCTTATATTTATTGCTGCAGATACTTTTAACGCAGTTAGCTTAAAAGTAGCGACTAAAGATACATATAGTTTAGGTTTATGAACCGAACAGTAATTCAAAGAACCCTGGAGGCTCATGTAGCTCATGATATTTTTTACGTAAATTATCTATGTTTTTTAACGGTTCTTTTGCTGCACTTAGACCCTGCTCGTTCGCTGCTTTTTTAGCAAGCTCAGCTTGGGCAATCACTTTATCAAGGCCCTGCAATGACTGCTCAGGCTTTTTGTAAAACTTACCTGTTTTACTTACTTTTACTAGCTTTATAAATTCATCAATCGCAGTATTAAATTCACTAAGTTGAGTTGCCTGTACTGCTTGTTTATACGCAAGGCCCGTATTTTTCATATTTATTTCAAGATCGACAGGTTCCTCGGCTAAAACCAATGAGCTAAATAATAACGTAATAGCTAAATAAAAATACTTCATGAAAAACCCTATAAATAAAAGAAGGCTAATTGTATCAATTATGCTCATAAAAGTAACTCAACAGATATAGTGAACCGTTAAGTGCTGTAAAGGGGCTTTACAGTAAGTAACTACAACGTTTAGACAATAAAAAAGCCTGCATTTGCAGACTTTTATAATGAGTTAAAGCTTATTTAATATTACTCAGCCACACGCTTTGGTATGGTTCTAGCTCTATCGTTAATTGGCTTTCTTCAATCGTTTTATCTGCCACCAAATCAAACCACTTTTGGGTGTTAATTAAGTTTAAGTCGGCCAATGTGAGTGTTTGTGGTTTATCGCTAATGTTATAAACACAAAATATGCTTTGCCGTCTGTCTATACTTTGTCGCCAAAAACCAAATAATCCCCCTGCTAAATGCAGCGTAAACTGTGTAGCATTTGGGTGGAAGGCACTTTGCTTTTTGCGTACTGCCAATAAACTTTTTATGCCGTTAAACACTTTATGATGATGACTGTACTTTTCACCAATTGCCGCCAGTAGCTTTGACTCTTGCCAACGATGGCGGTTAATAGCACGGTTATGCTGTGAATTTTCAAAGCGTTCGTAATCGTTAGTTGTACCCAACAAACTATGGATATAAAGCCCTGGGATACCTTCAAGCGCAAACATAATTGCGTGAGCACACATAAATCGCTCCAGGCCAAACTTATCTGGGCCATTGTGCGTCCCTTGGAGAGCATCAAATAAAGCAATATTTAGCTCGTACGGTGTATGCGTTCCATCGTTACTGGTTCGCATAGATACACGACCACCAAATTGCATAGTGGTACTTACAAGTGACGCCACTTCACTGGGTTGTAATAAACCTTCAATTGGTCTGAGCCCTATTCCATCGTGCGAGGCTATAAAATTAAAGTATGCCGTACCATTTTGCGCAGGCGGCATGCTCATCATCCAATGCTTAATTGCAGTGCTATCGCCACTAAGTAATGTATGAAGCAATAAAGGCGGCAGTGCAAAGTTATAAATACTGTGCGCTTCGTTGGCATTACCAAAATAAGACAGGTTTTCTTGATTTGGAATATTGGTTTCGGTAATTATAACTACGCTCGGCTCTGCGTGCTCAATAAGTGTTCGCATTAGCCTTACGGCTTCATGTGTTTGCGGCAAGTTAATACAACTTGTATTAAGCTGCTTCCACAAAAATGCGACCGCATCGAGTCTAAATAAACGCACACCATTGTCTAAATAGTGCCTAATTATTCCCACAAACTCTTTAAGTACCTCGGGGTTTGCAAAATCAAAATCAACCTGATCGTGACTAAAGGTACACCACACATGTTTTTCGCCGCTTGGCGTAGTTACAGTATTTAATAACGATGAGGTTCGCGGGCGTACAACTTGGCTTAAATCATCCGTTAAGCTGGCCGTTTTGAAATAGTCTTTCCCCGGGTGTAAATCATTTAAAAAGTTCTCAAACCATACACTTCTGCTTGAGCAATGGTTAATAACCAAATCCGCCATTAGCTTTACATCTTTAGCGATATTTTGAATATCTCCCCAATCACCCAAGGACTCGTTCACTTGCACGTAGTTCATTACGGCAAAGCCTTCGTCTGAGCTGTACGGGTAAAATGGCAATATGTGCAGCGCATTTAGCTGCATATCACATTGCTCTTTTATAAACCTGTGTAGTGTTTTAAGCGGTGCCTCCATTGGGCTCGATACGGCAAATTCACTATCATCGTGTTTAATAATAGAGTCGCCATAAGCAATCAATACTATATCTTGTTCATCCCACCGGTTTGTATGGGGTGTCGGGTCGCGCAGTGCATTGCTACCTAGTATAATTTTAATGAGTTGCTGAGCAAGCTCAGTAACCGATAAAGGCAGCTCAACACCCTCATAAATAATATGAAGATGTTGCTCTACTCGTTGTAAAAATAATTCGCTAACTGTGCTCACATGCGCCCCTAATATTTATTGTTTAGACTTATAGGCTAATTAACCTGCACGCAGGTTAACTATATTCTTCGTTATCTAGCTCTACGGCTTCTTTTAAGCGCTCAAGTACGTCTGGCATTGCTGATACAACACGGTTCCAACTTGGCACAAATGGCGCTTCCATTGGGTTTTCTAAAAAGTGTTGCCCTGCTTCCATAATATTTTGTGCAAACATTTCTACTGCTTTTTCTTCTTGGTGTACATCAAGCGTTAACCCGTTCATTAGCGCGTCGTTATGATACGTTTCTATAAAATCTAAACCGATACGGTAATAAGTCGCTTTTAATGAACGAATTGTTTCGCTGGTAAAAGTAACACCTTGAGTCGCCAGCTTTCTAAACAATGCCTTAGTAATATCAATCGACATTTTAGACAAACCTGCACTTTGATCATCAAGTGAAAGTTCTTGGTGCTTATGGTCATAATTATCGGCAATATCTACTTGGCACAAGCGGTTATGCGAATAGTTACGATACATTTCACTCAGTACGCCTATTTCAAGGCCCCAATCACTTGGGATACGAATATCGTTTAATACATCGCGTCTAAACGAAAACTCACCTGCAAGTGGGTATCTAAAAGAGTCCATATATTCAAGGTAGTCGGTATTGCCTAAAATTGTTTTAAATGAGCGAAGCAATGGCGTAACTAATAAGCGCGATACACGGCCATTAATTTTGCCATTAGCAGTACGCGGGTAAAACCCTTTACAAAATTCATAGTTAAAACGCGGATGCGCAACGGGGTAAATTAAGCGAGCAAGTAGGCTTCTGTCGTAGGTTAAAATATCGCAATCATGCAGCGCGATAGACTCTACTTCTGCTGTTGCTAATTTATAACCCATGCAATACCACACATTACGCCCTTTACCCAGCTCACGTGGTGCAACACCTAGCTCTTGTAATTCTTTATCTAGTGCTTGTAAGCGTGGGCCGTCGTTCCATAATACTTTATGGTTTTGGTTTAGCTCTTTAAAAAAGCCTAGTGCATGACGGTACTGTGCTTCGTCGGCTCTATCTAAGCCTATCGTAATTTGTGATAAATATGGTACTTCGCGTAATTCACTAACTATATTTTGCAGCGCAGGGCCTTCAAGTTCACTAAATAACGAAGGAAGTATTAACCCCATAGGGCGCTGCTTACTAAAAGTAAGTAGCTCTTTTTCTAGGTCTTCTATTGGTCTGTCGGCAATATTATGTAGTGTTGTAATAATGCCATTTTGGTAAAAATCAGCCATGAGATGTTTGCTCCTCAGAAATACTTAAAATACTGCTAATACACGGCAACGACGTTATTTCTTCAATCCAGCCCAGCGGTGCTGGTGATTGAGAATATCGTGCTTTGTTGTGCGACAATTTAACCGGCTTTTTACTCGCCGGATTGGCAATAATAATGGCGATATTTGCGTGCTCTAACATTTGCTTATCGTTATCGCTATCACCCAGTGCTATAACCGTGAGAGGCTTTCTGAAATGATGGGTAAACTGTTTAACTAACCACTGCTGTGCAGCGCTTTTATCGGTATTTTTGGCAATATGAATGAAGCGTCCACCAATTTTTATATCGTAGCCGAGTGCTTCAACGTCGTTTACAAAGGCTGTGAGTAATTCGTCATTGCCATACCAATAAAGAGGGTCTGAATAATCGCGAGTTTGTGCGCGTCTTGCTTGTGCATCGTTTAGCCCGGTAAGCTCTGATATTTGCTCACTCGATAAGTCACTAAACAATTTGTAATGCGCTTTATAATCCGCCTTTAAAGTATTTAAATCATTTAATAAACTCGATAACGGCTTTGCCATTGCGTAGCACCAATAAGCGCCTACTTTTTTACAACCAATTGGCTTTAATTCAAAATAGTCTTCTGGAATAAATACCGCTGCACCGTTTTCGACAATAAAAGGCTGTCGAATATTTAAATCGTTTTTAAGCTCTATAACTTCGCAAAAAGTTTTGCTGGTATTAAACACCACAGGAATATGCGCATTTTGCAGCTGCTGTAATAACTCACTGATATTATTTGTATTGTAATCGGCGTGATCGAGTAATGTACCGTCCAAATCTGTAAAAATAATAGGTTGAAGGGTGTCATCACTTGTTAGGTGCATACCGCTAATATCTCGGTTGCTATCAAGTTCAATTAAAGCATTTGCTTTAGCGCTCAGTGTGTTTAAGTTCTCACGCGTAATGCGCTCAAAATGAGAAATAAAATACACCAATTGCTCGTTAGTCATGGTGCCTGAGCCTTCACCTTTTTTGGCTATTAGCTTTTGTTCTTGCTCTTGTCGCCATGTAAAAACATCACTAAAACTCGGTGCTTTTAGCATAACTGTATAATCAATTAGGTTAAAAACGGCTTTATATTCATTTGCCAAACAGCTATTTACACAGCGGCGCCAAACGCCTTCTTTATCAAACTGTTGCTCTAACTCGTTAAGCGGCTCACTCAATGAAAACAGCGGTTGTGGCTCACTGCCTACGCACCACCCTTCTAAAATAACAATATCAACTGGCTTTTCATTTGTTAGCCAATCACTTGTTGGCACGCAGTCGTCTTCGTGTTTATTAAAACGGGGAAGCGGTACGTTTACCTCTCCTGCCAGTAAATTAGTTATTGTGCTATTCATTAACGCTACGTCGTGAGTACCCGGTACTCCGCGAGTAGTAAAAAGAGGATGTACGTCTTTGGCAAGCTCAGTACGTGCTTCTTTTGCTAAATAAAAGTCATCAATAGACAATGCAACACTGTTAAGTGGTGTGTTTTTAGAAAACCACGTAACTAAAAAATCTGCGAGTGTTGTTTTTCCTGAGCCCTGGCATCCATTTATGGCAACAAAAATAGGAGTATTTGTTTTTTTAGATTCGAGGATGTCATGCGCAAGTGGAACAAAATATTGCTCACTCAAATATTGATACTTTAAAGGCAGTTGGTGTTTTGCTAAAAACGGGGTTATATCCACAATATTGGCCTCTGACATAGTAACTCCTTTGCATACGATGCGTTCTGGAAATTAAATGCAGATACTAGACCATTATTATTTTTGTATATTTATTAATAGGTTAAAAAAATAGCGCATTGAAAATGCGCTATTTTGGTGCAATACTTTTAACTTACGTGCACTATTAACTCTCTTGAGGCTGCGCCTTAGGTAATACAAGGTTGAGTATAATGCCTAAAATAGCGCATAAACTTACGCCCTCTAAACTAAATTGGCTACCACCTATATGCATACCGCCAATACCGCACACCAAAATAAGTGCAACAATACTTAAGTTACGTGGTGCTGTTAAATCATCGCCCGACTTAACTAATGTATTTAAACCCACTACAGCAATAGAGCCAAAAAGTAGAATCATAATGCCGCCCATTACAGGTACAGGTATAGTCTGTAAGCCAGATCCCATTTTAGCAACAAAGGCTAAAATAATGGCGATAATGGCTGTCCACATCATTACTTTAGGATTGAAGTTTTTGGTAAGCATAACTGCTCCCGTTACCTCTGAGTAAGTAGTGTTAGGCGGGCCGCCAAATAATGATGCTGCAGACGTCGCAAGGCCATCACCAAATAAAGTACGGTGAAGCCCAGGTTTTTTCAAAAAGTCTTTATTGGTTACTTGGCTAATAGCCATCATGTCACCAATATGCTCAATTGCAGGTGCTATTGCTACAGGCACCATAAACAAAATAGCCTGCCATTTAAACTCAGGCCATGTGAAGTTTGGTACAGCAAACCACTGTGCGTTAGTTACTGCGTCAAATTGCACAACGCCCATACCAAGCGATAAACAATAACCCGCAACAACCCCTGCCAGAATAGGTATAAGCTTAAATACGCCTTTTCCCCACACTGCAAAAATAAGCGTAACCACTAACGAGAACAACGAAATATAAATAGCACTGTTGTAATCAATAATTTGAATACTTCCGTCGCCACTTTTACCCATCGCCATATTTACAGCAACAGGTGCAAGCGCTAAACCAATAACCATAATTACAGGGCCTACAACCACAGGCGGTAAAATTTTATGAAGCGTTGCAACGCCCTTAAATTTTACTAATAAACTTAAAAGCATATAAGCAAAGCCCGCTACCATTAAGCCGCCCATAGTGGCTGGCACGCCCCACATTTGCACAGCGGCAATAATGGGTGCAATAAAAGCAAATGATGAAGCTAAAAATATAGGCACTTGGCCTTTAGTCACTACCTGAAACAGCAAAGTACCAATGCCAGCGGTAAAAAGCGCAACATTAGGATCCAAGCCCGTTAAAAGTGGCACTAATACCAGTGCACCAAATGCTACAAACAGCATTTGCGCGCCTGTTAAAATAGTTTTTATTGAAAAGGTGTCATTATTTTGCACTTAAAGACTCCTAAACAGTACCGAATATTTTGTCGCCCGCATCGCCTAAACCAGGGATAATATAGCCCTTTTCGTTTAAGTGGCTATCTACAGAGGCTGTAAATATTTCTACGTCGGGATGTGCTGTAAGTGTTTTTTCCACACCTTCTGGTGCAGCTACTAATACAATTACTTTGATTTCTTTACAGCCTGCTTTTTTAAGCATATCGATTGTGGCAATCATTGAGCCACCGGTTGCAAGCATAGGGTCAATAACTAAGCTTAAGCGCTCATCAATATTACCAACAAGCTTTTCAAAATATGGTACTGGCTCTAGCGTTTCTTCGTTACGTTCAAGACCAACAACACTTACTTTAGCGGCTGGTAATAACTGCATAACACCGTCCATCATGCCAAGACCAGCACGCAAAATAGGCACTACGGTAATTTTTTTACCTTTAATATGCTCTACTTTTAATTTATTGCCATCCCAGCCTGTAATTTCGTTATCTTCTAACTGTAGGTTTTTAGTTGCTTCGTAGGTTAATAAGGTTCCAACTTCAGAACATAATTCACGAAAGCTTTTAGTACTAATACCATGCGCTCGCATTAGGCCTAGTTTATGTTGAACAAGAGGGTGAGAAATAACGTGAATTGCCATGATATAAACCTACTGATACAAGAATTTGCAGTATTTTATATTAAAAAAGGTCATTTGACCTGTAGTTTTAAAGAGATTTTCATACATCGTGCCAAAATGTATTGTTTTGCTTGATATTTATGCAAGAGATTAGCAAAACCTGTTTATTAAATGTTACCCGCTAACCAGCTGTTTACTTGCTGTTGCATATAACTATTTATTTTTTGATGCTCGGGGCTCCACCCAGCTAAAAATCGATAAAAGTCAGCCCATGCAGCAGGCCATAAAGCGAGCCAATTGTCAGCTATTTTACTTGCTGGTGCCCAAGGGTGATAAGCTGCAATAGCAGCCTTTAAATTATCAAAATAATACACAAGGTACTCATCAGCGCACTCGTGTAATTGTGCATCACTTAAGCAACTGGTCATAAAATACATTACATCAATTATCCCAGAACCTGCACCTATATACTGAAAATCATAACCGAGTATTTCATCGCGCTCATTTGCTGCAAAGTTAGCAAGTTTTGCATCGCCATGAATCAGCGTTTTATACGTACAACTTTGTAGCTGCTCATCTATTTTATGTGCAGCATTTTTAATATCGGACTTTTTATCAAGGTTATCTTTTAGTTTATTAAACTCATCTGGGCGCGTGCTTAAATGCCAGTAGTTGCCTTGCTGCCATAACCCTTCAGCGGGTTTACTTAAGTTAAACGCATGAAAGTGTGCAAGCCACCTTAATATAGCTTTAACATGTTGTGGCCCTGCTTGAGTAAACCCATGTTTGGTGAAATCCTTAAACACCAGCGCATATTCATCATCTTTATTAATTGCACCTATACATTCAATACTTTGCGCATGTACTGGTAAATGCTGGCTATAAAGCTTATAAAATGTGTATTCAACACTATATGAGTGCTGCTTTCTTTTAAGCGCAAATTCGCTTTGTTTAATTTTAGGATGGTTTATATAACTGGGTATTTTAATCGCTTTAATAACGCAGGCTTTATCATCAAGCTGGCACTGCACAATACTGCCACATCCACTCCAAAGTGATGTAAGCGTATCGCCAATTTCAATGTGCTTAAAGTGAGGTTGTAATAAAGGAATGTAAAATGCCATAGCTATATTAAGTAATTAAGTTTTTTGTAGTTTAACATTAGTGGACGTTTTTAATAAAACTAAGGCATAAGAAAGCTCCACTTGGTTTTATACAAGTTTGTATGTAAATAGTGGCCAAAATCACTATGCCACAACACTTTGATTTTAAAATTAACTGGATAAAACCATGTCTTCCTAGGTTGAGTATATTTAGGCATTTTAGCCTCTTCAAAGTGATGAGGAGGTGTCCACTAAAACGGGTGAGGAGCAATGTCCTGCTTGAATGGTTTGTTATGTAACCTTTATACCACTTTCCTCAAAAAAATTTTCTAATTTACTTTTATTAATGTTTGATAGAAAAGCAAAAGATCTAAAGGTAATACCGACTTTAGATTTAAAGTCTATTAGGTGACCCAGCGGACCAAGATTATAGGAGCGTATTTCTTGAAGTGAATCAAGTGCAATGTCATCTTTAAAAAAGCCATAACCGTAAAAGTACAACCTATTTTGATGAATTTGAAAAACAGGCTTACTTAAGGCTCTAATAGACCAAACCCAAAGGATAAAACCAACACCAAATAAAATAATCAAAGTAAAATCTAAACGATAGTTAAGCAAGCTAAGTAATAATTCATCATCGCTCCTATTACGAGCCTCTAAGAAATAAACACCTAAAAAGGTTCCTATCGGAACTCCAGGTATTACCCAGATGTACATTAAGAATGCTTTCCACATTGGATAATGTTCTGTGGACGAGTTTCTCCAGAATTTCACAATTCTTCCTTGGTTACATAACGCGCTAATCAGTCGAGCCGTTGTTTGGCGTCGGCTGCATTTGCTTGTTAGCTTGAATATACTCTAATCCCATTTCTTTTTTGCATATATCTCCGCTCTCAAACTTTTCATCAGAATAAAATAGTGCACCAATTATCTTATTATTTGTTGGGTTAAAAGACACACTTAACGAATCAACTCCCTTAGCTTCATTGCGATTGATTTTTAAAGTCAAAGAGGTTTGGTTTTCTGTGCGTTGCATTTTAACGTGTGTAACAGAAGAAACTTGGTAAAAAGCAGGATACAGAATTAAGGAAGAACTGAACGCGTTAATTAAGGCTTGTTTATCATTCCACTCTGGAATTGATTTCTTATACCTTTCCATTGCAGTTAAGTAATCATGATATTCATCTATTCGATCAGCAGAGTGATAACTTTTTGATAGGTTCTTAACGTCATAAATATAATTATTGATTTGAATAAGCTCATCACTTGAGCATACGTTAGCGAAACTCCCTGCTGTGAAAGTCGAACTTAGTAGCAATACTAAATGACTAAGTTTCATATTTGAAAACATACGCCTCCCTTCAAGCTAACGCTTACATAAGCGGAAAATTATAGTTGGCTAAAATTTTGAGGAACGAAAAAGAGCCAACTGTAAATTTTCCGTTTGATGTTCTTGTTAGTTGCAAATAGTCAATTTAACCTTTGTCTACTTTTTGCTTTTTCTTGAGAGAAAAACCAAATACTGCACCTACCGCCATACCAAAAAGAACACCTAATAAAATATTCTGGATGATAATTCCTATTGCAACACCTATTGATATGCCAATAGCTAAACCAAACTTTATCGGGTTTTTTACCGCACCTGTTTTATTCCAATTACTCATCAGAGTTCCCTTTGCAACTAGACATAATGACTCCCACACGGTGTTAGCCTCCGCTTTTCGTGGGTTAGCTTAATTCAAAGCCAGAGCCATAATTAGTTTGTCAATTAACTAAACAGCAGAGGCTAACATGAATAAACATAGC
>NZ_JACJEN010000027.1:0-41998 GCF_014164075.1 Pseudoalteromonas sp. SG45-3
AAACGAAACAGCGCCGATGATAGTGTAGCATTTGCTATGTGAAAGTAGGACATTACCAGGCTTCAAATTGTAGAGAGCCCGACTAGAAATAGTCGGGCTTTTTTACGTCTGCAGAAAAGTAAAATGTGCGCAATTAACACACACTCACAGCAACCCCCATCTCGTAGGCCGGGCGAGCGTAGCGACTCCCGACACAAAGAGAGTGTAGCATTTGCTATGTGACTTTCTACCACTGTAGGCACTACGACATCCTACTGCGTAGCGCACCGACTTCAAATTGTAGAGAGCCCGACTAGAAATAGTCGGGCTTTTTTACGTCTGCAGAAAAGTGAAATACACGTAATTAACATTCATTCACAGCATCACCCATCACGTAGGTCAGGCAAGCGCAGCGACTTCTGATGTTAATTTAATTTTTTATTTTTTATAAAAGCTAATTACTTTCATTTCCTTAGATAACAAATTTAATTTTGCTTTGTTACTGTCTTTGATTTAGGATCAAATCAGTTTAAAACCAAGAACTAACAGCCTGTGTATAGATTATTGATTAGCGCCATATCCATTTTATTTTGTTTTTCTGTGTCGGCAGTTGAAGTAACTGATCTATATCAAGATATTTTAAAAGTGGATGACAAAACACGAGATACTCGATTAGCTGCGAGTCGTAAAGCTTTGCTTAATGTTTTAGTGAAAGTAAGCGGTGATGAAACTGCGGATCAAAATAAATTAGCGCAGCAACGTACTAAAGATATTTCTGATTATATGCTTAAGTTTGAATATGACGAGAGAGCAAATGGACAATTGAAACTCGTTGTTAAATTTGAAGCTCGAAAGATCAACGCGCTAATCAAAGAGTTAAACTTACCTTTATGGGGAGTACAACGTCCATTAGTCGCAATATGGTTAGGTATTGAAGACAATTGGCGCAGAGAATTGGTAACACAAGAAAGTTACCCGCAGTTAGAGCAGTTAATTTATGACAAAGCAGGGCGTCGTGGTTTACCTGTTGTTGTTCCATTACTTGATTTACAAGATCGACGTCTAGTAGGTATTCCTGAGGTGTGGGGTAACTTTTCAGAACCAGTAGAAGAGGCCTCTAGACGCTACAGCGCTGAGCGAAGTATTACAGCTAGAATGTATAAAGAACCAGATAGCGAAAATTGGATTTTAGATTGGCGTTTTACTAATGATGATCAATTTGATTCAAATCGATTAACTGGTGATAAACAGCAAATAGTGAGCCAGATGATTGACACCTTAGCGCGAGGCCTTGCAAGCGAGTATGCAATTGATCCAAATGCTTATTATGAACAAGCAACTGCTACGCTCACGCTAAAGGGTACACAAAGTTTTGTTGATATAGAATTAGCGAAACGAAGATTATTGAGCCTGAGTGTTGTTACGCAAGTCAAAATTGTTCGTAAAACACCGGAATTTGTTGAATTTAAACTAAACCATACTGGTAACTTGAGTGATCTTAAAAAAGGGTTAGGGCTAGACTCTTCATTTAAAGATTATGAGGATCCACGCGCATTTTATCATGTTGTTGATAAAAATAGCTTAGAGTATCAATGGGTAACACCATAATGCTAATGTCTGAGCCGATGCAAATGGCACTACCGGTTACTTTACCGGATGACGAAACATTTGCATCGTATTTTGGGGGAGAAGACTCTTTGGAGGTTAATCACCTAAAAGATAGCTTTTCCAAATTAGCAAAAACGTTTCAGTATACATACCTATGTGGTTTAGGTGATTCGGGCAAGTCTCATCTTTTATATGCAACCTGCATAAAAGCACAAGAGCGTGGCTTATCTAATATGCTACTGTCTATGCGCGAAGTAATTGACTTTGGACCTATGGTATTAGACGGTTTAGAAGCGCTTGATGTTCTATGTATTGATGACGTGCATTTAGTTGCAGGGAATGATGCGTGGGAAAAAGCACTATTTAACTTTTTTAACCGGTTTAACGAACCCGGCAAAATGTTAGTAGTAACTGCTGATTTACTTCCTAGCATGCTCAATATATCTCTGCCTGATTTAGAGTCTCGTTTAACGTGGGGAACAACCTTTCAAATTCGTTCTATGAGTGATGACGATAAAGCACAAGCACTTGTTAAGCGCGCTCACATGCGCGGCCTTGAATTAAGTGATGAGTGTGCACGCTTTTTATTAACCCGCTTAAGCCGTGATATGCGAGCTTTATTAGATGTACTCGACAAATTAGATCATGCATCTATGGCTGCACAGCGAAAATTAACTATTCCTTTTATAAAATCAACGTTAAAGCTGTAGTAGGTCTAGAATCTAGACCCTGCTTTCAGTTATCATAAGCTATTATCAGAGCGTGTTTACCTTTCCTGATTGGAATTTGTTTAACTTAAGGGTGCTTTAATCGCGTCGTGAGGACATTAGCATAGTTTTTATATGCAATACCCGAACAACAAAGAGAGTAGCCACAAGATAAACACTTCGAACAACATGCGTTTGGTCTTTATTTAGGGTTATTGCATGACTTATGTAGGAAACTACAGCCCAATGCTTAACCTTATTTAATAGCCAACCACACAGTTGAGAAGCAATCTTGAAAGGCCAACACGCTCTTAAGCAATCACCTTCTGTGAAAGATCAGGTATCGAATGAACTTAGAAAATATATTAGCGCAAGCACTTGAGGCGGTAGCCAGTGCCAGTGAAATAGCGCAGTTAGAAGATATCAGGGTTAATTACCTTGGTAAAAAAGGCGAAATCACTAGCTTACTTAAAACGTTAGGTAAAATAGCACCTGAAGAACGTAAAGAAGCAGGCCAAGTTATAAACCAAGCTAAACAGGATGTGCAAGCTGCTATTAACGAAAAGCGTGAATTGCTTGCAAGTAAAGCACTTGAAGAAAAGCTAGCTGCTGAAACTATAGATGTAACTCTGCCAGGACGTGTTATGCCTACCGGCGGTTTACACCCAGTTACGCGCACTATTGAGCGTATAGAAAGCTTTTTTGGTGAGTTAGGTTTTGAAGTTAAATCTGGTCCAGAAATCGAAGACGATTTTCATAACTTTGATGCGCTAAATATCCCTGAGCACCATCCAGCACGTGCTGATCATGATACCTTTTATTTCAATCCTAAATTAGTACTACGCACACAAACTAGTGGCGTGCAAATTCGTACTATGGAAACTGAGCAGCCACCACTGCGCATTATTTCACCTGGACGTGTATACCGTAACGATTACGACCAAACACATACACCAATGTTCCACCAGGTTGAAGGTTTAATGGTTGATACCGATGTTAGCTTTACGGAGTTAAAAGGTATTTTGCATGATTTTTTACGTAACTTCTTTGAAGAGGATATGGAAATTCGTTTCCGTCCTTCATTCTTCCCATTTACAGAACCTTCAGCTGAAGTAGATGTTATGGGTAAAGACGGTAAGTGGTTAGAAGTACTAGGCTGCGGCATGGTACATCCCAATGTACTTAAGTCTGTGGGCATTGACCCAGAAAAATACACCGGCTTTGCCTTTGGCATGGGTGTAGAGCGTTTAACAATGTTGCGCTATGGCGTAAACGATTTGCGTGCATTTTTCGAAAATGACTTAAAATTCCTGAACCAGTTCCGTTAAGAGTGAAACAATAAAATGAAATTTAGTGAAAAGTGGTTAAGAGAGTGGGTTAATCCTGCTATTGATACGCAAGCTCTTTCGGAACAGCTTTCAATGGCTGGTCTAGAAGTTGATGGTGTTGAGCCTGCTGCTGCCAAATTTAATGGCGTAGTTGTTGGTGAAGTTGTTGAATGTGGTCAACACCCTGATGCAGATAAACTTCGTGTTACCAAAATTAACGTAGGTGGCGATGAGCTACTTGATATCGTGTGTGGTGCACCAAATTGTCGTTTAGGTATTAAAGTTGCTGTTGCAACTGTGGGCGCTGTACTTCCTGGTGACTTTAAAATTAAAAAAGCCAAACTACGCGGCCAACCTTCAAACGGAATGCTATGTGCTTTTGTTGAGCTAGGTATTAGCGAAGAAGGCGACGGCATTATGGAATTGCCAAGCGATGCACCAGTAGGCACTGATTTACGTGACTACCTAGGTCTTGATGACAATATTATAGATGTTGACTTAACACCAAATCGTGGTGATTGTTTAGGTATTAAAGGCCTTGCTCGTGAAGTAGGTGTTTTAAATAGCATTGACGTAAATGTATTAGATATCCCAGCGGTTACGCCAACAATTGATGACAAAGTATCAATTGAGCTAGTTAACGAAGATGCATGTCCTCGTTACCTTGGCCGTGTGATAAAGGGCATTAACCTTGATGCTGAAACACCACTTTGGATGGTTGAAAAATTACGTCGTAGTGGCGTACGTTCTATCGATCCTGTAGTTGATGTTACTAACTATGTATTACTTGAACTTGGTCACCCAATGCACGCGTTTGATTTAAATGCGATTGAAGGTGGTATTAAAGTTCGTAGTGCAAACGCAGGCGAAGAACTTGTTTTATTAGACGGTAATACCGCTAAATTAAACGACACAACACTTGTGATAGCCGATCATAATAAGGCACTTGCAATTGCGGGTATTTTTGGTGGGGAGCAATCAGGTGTTACAGATAAAACATCTGATATATTACTTGAAAGCGCATTTTTTAATCCTGTAGCAATTGCAGGACAAGCACGTAGCTACGGTTTACACACTGATGCTTCACACCGTTATGAGCGCGGTGTTGATTTTGCTCTACAACACGATGCAATGGAACGTGCAACAGCACTTCTTCTTGAAATTGTGGGTGGTCAAGCAGGTCCAGTAGTTGAAGCTGTTGCGGCTGATAAACTACCAAAAGTGACTGAAGTACGTCTTCGTCGTGCACGTTTAGACCGTGTTATTGGTCATCATATTGAAGATGCTAAAGTAACAGATATTCTTACGCGTTTAGGTCTTGATGTTAAAGTAGAAAATGAAAGCTGGAGTGCGGACGTACCAAGCTACCGTTTTGATATTCGCATCGAAGAAGATTTAATTGAAGAAGTAGCACGTGTTTACGGTTACAACAGCATTCCAAATGTTGCACCAACTGCAAAACTTAAAATGACGACACATAACGAAGCAACTATTGCGCTTAGCAAGTTCCGCAATACGTTAGTGACTCGTGGTTACCAAGAAGCAATTACGTACAGCTTTGTAGACCCTAAAGCACAAGCTATTTTACACCCAGAGTGTAAAGCAATGGTATTACCGCATCCTATTTCAATTGAAATGTCAGCAATGCGTGTAAGTTTAATGCCGGGTTTATTAGCGTCTGTAGCGTATAACCAAAATCGCCAACAGCCTCGTATTCGTTTATTCGAACATGGTCTTAAATTTATAAGCGACGAAAGTGCAGAAAATGGTGTTTACCAAGTACCGGTTATTGGCGGTGTTATTACGGGTCTTGTAAATGGTGAACATTGGGTTGAAGAAAAACGCAATGTTGATTTTTACGATTTAAAAGGTGATGTTGAAGCCTTACTTGCAATTACCAATGACATTACTCGCTTTGAAATTAAAGCCGAGCAGTCAGATGGACTTCACCCTGGTCAATCAGCAGTAATATATGTTGATGGTAAAAAGGTTGGTTTTTTTGGTGCTTTACATCCTCAAGCTCAAAAGTCGTTAGATATCAACAACGCAACTTTTGTTTTTGAAATTGAAATGTCAGCAATAGAAAAAAGAAATTTACCGCAAGCCGAAGGGGTGTCTAAATTCCCTTCAAATCGCCGCGACATCGCGATTTTAGTGGCAGACAGCGTTAAATCTGGCGACATTTTAAGCGTGATCGAAAAAGTTGGCGGAAATCAATTGGTTGACCTAAACTTATTCGATGTGTATAAGGGCAAAGGTATTGAGCCAAATTATAAGAGTTTGGCGATTGCTCTAACACTGCAAGCGGTTGATAGAACACTCGAAGAGAAAGATATCAATCTAGTAGTTGATAACGTGGTGGCCGAATTGGCCGAACAGTTTAATGCATCGTTGAGGGACTAGATATGGCGCTTACTAAAGCCGACATAGCTGAACACCTATTTGAAAAGCTCGGGATCAATAAAAAAGATGCCAAAGATTTAGTTGAAGCGTTTTTTGAAGAAATCCGCTCAGCGCTAGAAAAAGGCGAGCAAGTTAAGCTCTCTGGATTTGGTAACTTTGATCTTCGAGACAAAAAAGAAAGACCAGGCCGCAACCCGAAAACAGGCGAAGATATTCCTATTTCGGCACGTCGCGTGGTGACTTTTCGACCAGGTCAAAAGCTTAAAACCCGCGTAGAAGTGGGCACAAGCAAAGCAAAATAAAAAAAGGCAGCGTAAGCTGCCTTTTTATTTGCCTGAATAACCTAGTTATTAAATTATACCAACCTGCATAAATCTTTGATCAATTTAACGAATTACATAACACTATAACGTCGTTAAAATATTTTTATCTAGAACAACTAGATACAAAATTTTTGCCTAGTTCTAGCGTAATTTCCTTAACGTTAAATAGACCCCATACATAAGCAGATTGGTATTAGGTTATTTTTGCGATTATAAATTAAAACTCTCGAGGAGATACAAAATCACCTGCCATTATTTGCTGAAATGTTTGCTCTGCAAGTACATCTAGGCTATCTAAGCTTTTACCATTTGCGACTAATTTCTGCTCAATTTCAAATACATCAATATTTTCAATCCCCGACATTTGCGCTACTTTAGAAAATATATATGCGTGCTTAAACTTATCATGTTTATAAAAAAGACTAATAAGTGATGTATACACTTCCGGATTCGGTATGTTGTCTTTTTTATTGAGCTCTAGAGTTTTATAAAGTAAATCAATGGTTTTTTCATCATCAAATTTAATATAGTACGATGCTAAAAAAAATTGCATTTCGGCACTTTGCGTTACACTTTTATCATTTTCTATAGCCAATAATTTAGTCAACGCACTTTGGTTGTTATTTCGTGACCATTGGTAGTAGAGCAAACCTGGGTGGTTTGTATTTTGGGTATCTTGATATAACCGAGTCATTTCTTTAATACTCGTTAATTGACCATCAATACGTGACGTTTTTTTAGCTTTTAACTTAATATGTTCAATTTTAGAGGCCAAAGTTATGCATTGGTTATAAGATTCAAAGTCCTTGAGTAATTGGTATTTATTTTCATCAGTAGGGTCTTTGTATTCTATGTAGCGTTTGATAATTACATCAGAACGCTCATCCTTGCAGTGACTGTCTTTGTTTAAGTCGCTACAAAAGCCAGGTGTTTCTTTGCACACTTGTGCGAGTGTTAACGGCTCTTCACACCCTGCCAATGTTAGCAAACCCAATAGTACACTTGCTTTTTTAAGCATTCCTTAACCCCAAATGAATATTTACTTTGTTATTCTAACGCAATCATTTAATGCCTAACAGTAGAGAATAACTTCAGTTTAAATTAGAATAGCCCTGCCTGAAGTGCATTACTCTCAAAATATAGTGCATTTTTAAAGGCTATCCGTTCAAAATGATAAACTTAGGTAAATAAAATGACCTCATCTCACGAGTTAGAATACACAAATAGTTGGCAAGAGCGCCAAGATTACGCAGAAAGCATGCAACCAATTATTGGTAAGCTTTACCGTAATCGTGGTATCGAAATCGCTGTATATGGCCGTCCTCTCGTAAATGCCAGTACTATCGATATTATCAAATCTCACAAAACCGTTGCTCAGTTTGAAGGCACTAAATTACGTTTGCGCGAAAGCTTCCCATTTTTAGAAGCTATCAGCAAAATGGAATTAAACTCAGCACGTATTGATATTGGTAAGCTTGCATATAGTTATTTGTTCACTGAAGCCGCAAAAGGTCGTTCAGTAGAAGAGTTTGTAAAAGATGAACTTGCAGAAATAACAGACTCACCAGCGAAAGAGCCACGCGATGTAGTATTGTATGGTTTTGGTCGAATCGGTCGTTTATTAGCGCGTTTATTAATTGAAAAATCAGGTCCATATTCAGATTTACGTTTGCGCGCTATTGTTGTGCGTGGTGGTAAAGATGGGGATCTTGAAAAGCGTGCAAGCTTACTGCGTCGTGATTCAATTCACGGTCCATTCAATGGCTCAATCACGATTGATAAAGAACGCAATGCAATTAAAGCTAACGGTAGCTACATTCAAGTTATTTACGCTAACTCTCCTAGCGAAATTGATTACACTCAATACGGTATCGACAATGCATTAATTGTTGATAACACCGGTATTTGGAAAGACGAAGCGGGCCTTGGCCAGCACCTAGAGTGTAAGGGCGCTGCAAAAGTATTATTAACAGCTCCTGCAAAAGGCAATATCAAAAACATCGTATATGGTGTTAATAACAAAGATATTTTACCTGAAGATAAAATTGTTTGTGCAGCAAGCTGTACAACCAATGCAATTACACCAACGCTTAAAGCATTAAACGATAAGTTTGGTATCAATAATGGCCATGTTGAAACTGTACACTCGTACACGAACGATCAAAACCTTATTGATAACTACCACAAAGCAGAGCGCCGTGGCCGTGCCGCAGCACTCAATATGGTAATTACTGAAACAGGTGCTGCAAAAGCGGTTTCAAAAGCATTACCAGAGCTTGAAGGCAAGTTAACAGGTAACGCAATCCGCGTACCTACACCTAATGTGTCGCTAGCTATTTTAAATCTTAACTTAGCAACAAGCACATCAGTTGAAGAGCTAAACGCATTTTTACGCGATACAGCACTTCATTCAGACTTACGTGATCAAATTGATTACACTGCATCAACGGAAATTGTATCTACCGATTTAGTAGGTAGCCGTTACGCAGGTGTTGTTGATTCACAAGCAACAATTGTTGAAGATAACCGTATTGTTTTATATGTATGGTACGACAATGAGTTTGGTTACAGCTGCCAAGTAGTTCGTTGTATGCGCGATATGGCCGAAGTGTCATTCCCAAGCTTACCTCGCTAATTTATTTGCAGTGACTTAAAAGCCAGCATGTTGCTGGCTTTTTTGGTCGTGTATTATTTTTAAAGCGTATGCCTTGTGATAGGCTTTAATTAAGAAGATGCACATTCGTTTTACTATTTATAAAATAATGTCAGTTCTGTGAATTAATAAGCAGATAAACTTATTCAACCTAAAGGTTTTTTCATGAAAATCAGCAGCAATTTCGACAGTGGTAATATCAAAGTTATTGAAGCCACCGATCCTTTAAATATTCAATTAGAAATTAATAAAGATCACCAGTCTGAATTTTATCAGTGGTTTCACTTTCGTCTTGAAACAACACCTTACCAATTGCATAAGTTAAATATTAATGAGCTTGATAAATCAGCTTACCCAGATGGTTGGGAAGGGTACCAAGCCGTTGCATCATATGACCGCCAAACATGGTTTCGTGTACCATCAAGCTATGAAAATGGCACATTAAGCTTTGAAATTGAACCAGAGTGCGGCAGCGTATATTTTGCTTACTTTGCGCCATACAGTTACGACCGCCATTTAGATTTATTATCTTGGGCACAAAGCCAAGGCGCTTGCCAATTAATAACGCTTGGTGAAACACTCGATGGCCGCGATATGAGTGTGCTTAAAATTGGTGAGCCAAGTGAAGACAAGAAAACCATTTGGATCACAGCACGTCAACACCCAGGTGAAACAATGGCGCAGTGGTATGTTGAAGGTCTACTGCACAAACTTCTTGATGACGAAGACCCACATGCAGCTGCGCTTCTATCAAAAGCAGTTTTTTACGTTGTGCCTAATATGAATCCAGACGGTAGCGCACGCGGACATCTTCGTACTAACGCTAAAGGTGTTAACTTAAACCGTGAATGGCAAACACCAAGCATGGAAAATAGCCCTGAGGTTTACTTAGTGCTTAATAAAATGCGCGAAGCTGGCTTAGATATGCACTTAGACATACACGGCGATGAAGCTATCCCATATAACTTTGTGGCAGGCAGTGAAGGTATTCCAAGTTACGATGAACGCTTAAAAGGTTTAGAAGATAGCTTTAAAGCTGCGCTTTTAACTATTACACCTGAGTTTCAAGATGAGCATGGCTATCCAAAAGATGAGCCAGGTCAAGCTAACCTAACGGTAGGTTCATCAGCTACGGCTGAAGAATTCAAAGCATTAACGTACACAATTGAAATGCCATTTAAAGACAACAACGATTTACCTGATCCAGATTACGGCTGGTCAGATCGTCGTTCGTATCAATTTGGTCAAGATACATTAGCGGCTATTGTTAATGTTGTTGATGATTTAAGATAAAACGTTTATCTAAAAGGGTATCAATGTTTTGATACCCTTTTTGCTTTTAATAAAACCCCTTGTATAAAAAAATAATAATCATATAG
This sequence comes from Pseudoalteromonas sp. SG45-3, assembly GCF_014164075.1. Taxonomy (NCBI): domain Bacteria; kingdom Pseudomonadati; phylum Pseudomonadota; class Gammaproteobacteria; order Alteromonadales; family Pseudoalteromonadaceae; genus Pseudoalteromonas; species Pseudoalteromonas sp. SG45-3. The sequence continues at coordinate 10,381 of NZ_JACJEN010000027.1, forward strand.
CAGCTTTATTCTTAAAACGTTTTCAACGCTTCTTCGCTGCGTATCATCACCGTATCGGTACAAATCAATCTACTTTCATTTAAATACTACAGATGTAGTGCCTTTCGCCAAGCGTGTAATTATATATTTTGAAAATTAAGTGTTAACAAAGTTAGGTTACTTAAGTTAAGATTAATTAAATCATGAGTCGGGACGGGAGAGGTAAAACCTTATTTCGTAAAGCTTATGTAGCGTAGTAGCTAAAGCAGAGTCTCGTAATTAAAAATAATAAATATAACTATAGAGGATATCCATGGAAGCTTTTGTAAGTGCTGTTAATGATGTTGTTTGGAGTAATGCACTCATCTATTTATGCCTAGGCGCAGGCTTGTTTTATTCAGTATTAACTCGATTTGCTCAAGTTAGACATTTTAAAGAAATGTGTAAGTTATTATTTAGTCCTAACACGTCTGATAAAGGTATCTCATCTTTTCAAGCCCTTGCAGTATCGTTGTCTGGACGAGTAGGCGTTGGTAATATCGCTGGCGTTGCTGCCGCTATCGGCTTTGGTGGGCCAGGCGCAATTTTTTGGATGTGGGTTGTTGCATTTTTAGGTGCAAGCACTGCATACGCAGAGTCTACTTTAGGCCAAATTTATAAAACAGAAGAAGATGGGCAATACCGTGGTGGCCCAGCGTACTATTTTGACCGTTGTTTAGGGCAAAAGTGGCTAGCTGTTTTATTTGCTGTTTCGGCGATTATTGCCTGTGGTGTTTTTCTACCTGGTGTACAAGCAAATGCAGTAGGTAATGCGTTTACCCAAGTGTTTGGCAGTGGCAACATGGTTACTACTAGCTTTGGTGACGTAGGTAGCTTTAAGTTAGTCGCTTTAGCAATCATCCTTATTGTTTTAGCGTTTATTATTTTTGGCGGTATAAAGCGTATTGCAAACTTTACGCAAGTAGTAGTGCCATTTATGGCACTGGGTTACATAGTACTGGCATTAATCGTGGTATTTTTAAATTTAGATAAAGTAGCTGATATATTCTATTTAATTATTAGTGATGCATTTACTGCACAGGCTGGTTTTGGTGCCGCTATTGGTTGGGGCGTAAAGCGTGGTATATATTCTAATGAAGCTGGCCAAGGTAGTGGGCCTCATGCTGCAGCCGCTGCAGAGGTTGATCACCCAGCTCAACAGGGTTTAGTACAAGCTTTTTCGGTTTATGTTGATACCATTTTTGTGTGTACTGCAACAGCATTAATGATTTTAATAACGCAGCAATATAATGTTGTGGGTGATTTACCAGCAGGACAGTTTATTGTACAAAATGTCGATGCAGCGACTGAAGTTGGCTCAGCAGCCTTTACTCAAATGGCTTTATTTAGTGTATTTGGCAGCTTTGGACAAGCATTTGTCGGTATTGCATTATTCTTCTTTGCCTTTACCACAATACTTGCTTATTACTTCATTGCAGAGACAAATATTGCTTACTTAAATCGTTACTTTAAAGGCAATATCCCGCTTGTCCTTGTGAAATTTGTGATTATGTTCATGGTTGCATACGGTATGGTTAATAATTCAGGTTATATCTGGACTATTGGAGATATTGGCGTTGGCTTAATGGCTTGGATTAACATATTGGGTATTTTAGCTATTTTCTTTGTAGCTAAGCCAGCTTTGTTATGTTTGAGCGATTATGAGGATCAGAAGAAAAAAGGCGGAAAAATCACATTTGACCCAGTTAAATTAGGGATTAAAAACGCCTCGTTTTGGGAAAAGCGTTTAGAGAAACAGTCAAAAGACGCTGAGTAATTAAACTTAGTGGGCAACTTAGAAAATTATAGCCCCTAAATCAGTTGTTGGTTTGAATTCAAAAAAGACAACGAGAAATAAAACAAGTACAATAAAGGCGCCGAAAGGCGCTTTTTTTATGCGTAGTATGGAGAGAAGTATGGCGATTATTCGTTGCCCAAAATGTGCAAAATCAATTTCAGATAAACATAAGCAATGTCCGCATTGCGAAAGCAACATTGCAGAGCTAAACGACGAGCAAGTTTTACAACTTCAGCGCGAACAGCGAATTAAAAAAAAGCAGATGTTTATAAATCACTCCTTTTTGGCGCTTATCTTATTTTTAGGTGGTTTTTTCTGCTTGTACTTTTTACAACCGCAAGAAGAAACACTTCAGTGGTATGCTTACACTGCCGCAATAGGCATAGGCTGTATCTGGTACCTTATAAATCGTATTATTTTAGTGACTCTAAAAAAGAAAAAATGACATGAACATCGACAATCTTGTACAAAATATTACTCCCGAATTATTCGAACGCTTACAATACGGTGCTTCTACTGGCAAGTGGCCAGACGGTACCGTTTTATCAGATGAACAAAAGCAACAAACAGTGCAGTTGGTTATGTTGTATCAAGCAAAGGTGGCTCAATCAAACGAGCAATTTACGATTGGTGCTAATGGTGAAATGATCCAAAAGACAAAAGCTCAACTACAAAAAGAATTCAAATCAGACAACGAAATAGCTAGGTTTAGTGAACATGATCTTTAAGCACCTTTTTACACCTAAGTGGAAACACCCAAAGCAACAAGTACGTCTTGATGCTATCGAAAAATTAGACATTGAACGTGATGCAACCATATTAAACACGTTAGCACTTGAAGATAGCTCAGCTGAAATTCGCCGTAAAGCGCTGCAAAAGGTAAACAATTTGCCGCTATGGTGGAAAGCGTATAAACAAGATCAAGCATTAAAAGATATAGCAGAGCTGCAAATATCTAATGCTGTTTTAAATAGCGAAAGTACACTAACAGCGCAAATCAAAAGTGAATACATAGAGCGTTTTGCACCTGTTAAAACACTCGAAAAGTTAGCATTTGCAGAAAAAGAACTGCAAGTACGCGTTAAATTATTAAAACGTTTAGCAAATCCAAAATTAGTAGAAAAAGCATTTAAAGAAGGTAGCGAAGAGCTACAAACTCAGTTAGTTGAACTTGTTATTACCCATCAACTAATTAAGCCATTAGTAAAACATGCAAAAGGTGATGCAAAAACAGCTCTTGAAACGCATATTGAAAATGAGCGTTTAGCAATTGAAATGCCACTTCAGGTTGAAAGTTCAACACGTGTTATTTTAGCTAAGTTAAATGCTTTACGTGAAAAAACAGATTTTGGTGTTGTAAATTCACAAGCCGGCGAATTAATGGCCCAGTGGCAAGCACTTGAGCTTAAATGGTTAAGTGATGAACGTGTAAAGCTTCTTGATGAAAAATATACTTCGATTACCACTAAGTTAGATGCACACATTGAACAGATAAAAGCGGTACATGACAAAGAGCAGCAGCAATTAGCGCAACAACAGCGTCAATTATTAGCACTTGCAACACTTGAAGCTTTGGGTGAAGAAATTGAAAATGCCTTACAGCTTGGTCTTGAAACTCCAGAGCAAATTCAACAAGATTGGCTTGATGCAAAAGTAGCGCAAGCTAAGCAAGCTATTAGCGAAACAGAACTTGCTAATAATGCACAATCAAAACTCGCTGTAAGCAAGTTAGAAAAACTATTTACTCAAGTTGCTAAGTTACCCGAGCTAACAACGGCTATTAAAGAGTACAAACTCGCTTTTGCAGCATTATGCGAAATTAAGCCAGCAGAGGATTTAGCACAATACGATGCAACTCTAACTGAATTTAATAATGGCTTTAAAGCAGCGCGTAATCATTTGAATATATTAGATGGCGCACTGCAAAGTACCTTTAAAACACAGTTAAATGGGCATAAAAAGCAATTTTTAGCACCAATGAATGAGCTAGTTAAGCCACTTGAAAAAAACCAAAGCCAAGCAAAGCGCAAAGCTCGTGATGTTAAGCGCCTAATTGAAGAGGGTCGTTTTAATGTTGCTTTTGGCGTGTTTAAAGGCTTTGAAGAGTTATTTAATACACTTACTGAGCAATATCAGCAGCCACTTGTAAACATAAAAGCAGATCTTGAAGCGCAACTTGCAGATGCGAAAGATTGGCAAAAATACGCTGCAGCACCAAAGCGTAAAGCTTTATTAGAAGAAGTAAGTGCATTAGTAAGCGAAGAGTGTACAGACCCACAACAACGCGCAGAGCAAGTAAAAGCGCTACGTAAACGTTGGAATGAGTTAGGTCGTTTAGATACAGATGAAGAAAAGCAACAAGGCGTGCAGTTTGATGAACAAATCGAGCTGTTATTTGCGCCTTGCCGTAGTTACTTCGCAGAGCAAGAAGTACAACGAGAAGCATCTAAAGCACAGCGTGAAAGTATTATTAACGACATGCATGCACTTCACTTACAGCCTACGGCTGAGGATGACTTTGATTGGAAGCAATATGAAAGCCAATACAATCGTTTAAATAAAGCGTGGCGCAGTGTGGGTAAAGTTGACCCTAAAACATACCGTACACTAAACGATCGTTATAAAAATGAACAACAACAAGTACTGGCTTTATTAAACGCATTTCATAAAAGTAATGCAGCACTTAAAAATGAACTAGTTGAAAAAGCGCAGCAATTATCACAAAGTGAAGATTTAGCCGCTGCATGCCAAGAGTTGAAGCAAATGCAGCAGCAATGGCAAACCATCGGCTTTGCTGGTTTAAAGGCTGAAAATGCGTTATGGCAGAAGTTTCGTCAGTATAACGATGAAACATTTACTAAGCGTAGTAGTGAGTTTGAGCAGCAAAAACTCGAGCAAAACGAGTCAGATAAACAAGCAATTGCAGAACTTGCTGAGCTTGAAGCAGCACTTAGTGATGTTAATCAAAGAGCACAGTTGCACGACCTAGAAACAAAAGTGAAAGGATACACGCAATTTAGAGCGTTAGCGCCAAGGGTTACTAAGTTACTAGCTGCTATTGACGATAAACTTGCATTGCTTACAAGTAAATCTGAGCAAGCTAATTTAGATGCATTAATTACTGCACTTGAGAATAATGAAGCGTTACCAAGTCAGTATCAAGCACCGCTTAAAACAGCATTAAATACCGAGCAGCTTATTACGCGCATGGAAATACTAGCGAACGTAAGTTCAACCGATAAGTCACTTAGAATGGCAGAGCAAGTAGCCATGCTAGATGACAAACATCGTGGCGAACATGCTGATTTAAACTATTATTTAAAACAGTTATTAGCGCTCAGTGACGGTTCAGTTGAACCTGACACACTAACGCGACTTAAAGCGACACTTGCAGCTTAATAAAACCAGCATAATATGTGCTGGTTACTATTTTACTAAGCCGCTTTAATAGCGGCTTTTTTATGTATCACTAATTCATAAACAAAAGGGTTCTCATGAGAATTTTAGTTATTATTGCAGCGTTATTTTTAACTGCCTGTAATACCACGCAAGGCATATCAGTATATTCATTTACTAACTCAGAGGTTGAATCTGTACTGGGCAAGCAATTACCAAAGTTAAGTGAAAAAGTAAGCTTAATGGGTTTACCCGTTCAGTTTGATGTAAACGACTTAAGTGTTAACATTGGACCTGATAACCGCGATGTTGTTGTGCTTGGTGCCGATTCAAGCGCTAAAATTAATGCATTCGCACTTAAATACCCTGTGCGTTTAAAGCTGCAAATTGAAGGTAGCCCATTTTACGACAGTGAGAAAAAAGCAGTGTTTTTACGTAATATTAAATTACTTGATTCGAGTGTTGATGCCGGTGGTTTCAAAGGTAATTTAGGTGCGCTTGATAGCCAAGCAATGGATGTTATTAATGCTTTTTTAGCGGTTAACCCAGTTTATACTCTAAACATGGATGACCCTAAAATGATGCTACTTAGTAAACTTCCACTTGATATGAAAGTGGTTGAAGGCGCAATTAAGCTAGTACCTCGTCTATAAGTAGATCTACCTACTTACAATATACGTATTGATTAGCCTGACTTTCAGGCTAATTAGGTTTTAATATTATGGCGGCTCCTCGTACTGTTCCCACTTCTCGGCTTTCCCGTTTTGCAAAATTAGGCTCACTTGCCACAGGTGTTGCTACCAACATGTTAGTTGATGGTGCTAAGAGCGCGCTAACTGGTAAAGGTTGGGATAATAAAAGCTTACTACTACAACCTAAAAACATTGAAAAACTAGCCACCCAGCTATCACATTTACGTGGTGCAGCAATGAAACTGGGGCAATTGCTTTCAATGGATGCCGGTGATCTACTTAGTCCTGAATTAGCTCAGTTACTTGCTTTACTTCGCTCAGACGCGAACCCAATGCCTCATAAGCAGCTTGTTGAAGTGTTAAAAGAGCAATGGGGGGATGAGTGGCTAGCGCGTTTTTCTCACATTGAGCTAAGACCTTTTGCAGCGGCTTCTATAGGGCAAGTTCATTTGGCTTATAAAGAAAATGGCGAGCAGCTTGCTGTTAAAATTCAATACCCTGGTATTGCAAAAAGTGTAGTAAGTGATGTCGATAACGTTATTTCGTTATTAACGATTTCTCGTTTATTGCCAAAAGATCTTAATATTAAACCACTTATTAATGAGGCTAAGGCACAGTTATTAGCTGAGGCTGATTATAAACGTGAGGCTCAGTACTTAATACGTTATAAAAATGCATTAGCAACTAATCCCCACTTTAAAGTACCCAACGTATATCCAGAGCACAGCACACAACAAGTGCTAACTATGGAGTATATAAAAGCAGAACCTATTGAGAGCATTACAGAGCTACCTGATAGTCAAAAAAGCTTTGTTGCAGAGCAACTTATTGATTTGTTTTTTAAAGAAATGTTTGAATTTAAATTGATTCAAACCGACCCTAACTTTGCCAACTTTCATTATCAGCTTGATACACAAAAAATTGTTTTATTTGATTTTGGTGCAACGCGAGAAATATCAACCGAGCTTAGCTTAGCGTACTTAGCCTTATTTGAAGCGGGTAGTGAAAACAACCGAGAAGGTGTACTTAAAGCGGCTTCACACATTGGTTATTTTAAAAATGACTTAGTTGATGAGTATAAAAACAACGTCATTGATTTATTCTTAATGGCGTGCGAGCCACTGAGAGCAGAAGGGGAATTTGATTTTAAAAATAGTGAACTCGCGCTCAAAATTAAAAATGCAGGGCTTGCCCTTAGTGCGCAATTTCAGCAATGGCATACACCGCCCGTTGATGCGTTATTTATTCACCGAAAACTTGCAGGACTTTATTTAATAGCCGCAAGGCTAGGTGCAAAAATAGATGTAAAAACGTTATTTAAGCACTATTTATAGCGTTTTAATTTACGCGTAAGTGCACTTTAAGTAATGAGTGCACTTAGCGTATAAAATTGCCATAATGCTCGCGATATTTCGCGAGGTGTATTTTATGATAAAACAATTTTTAAACGATCCTAAATTATTGCTAAACGCAGTAGGTGAGGGCATATACGGTTTTGACCTATCGGGTAATGCGGTATTTGTTAATCCTGCCGCTGAGCGCATGACAGGTTGGTGCGCTGAGGAACTATTAGGTAAAAAAATACACCAATATCATCACCATACTCATGCTGATGGCACACCTTATCCCGCTGATGAATGCCAAATTTACTGTACCATGTTTGACGGAAAGCGTCGTGAAGTTAAAAATGAAGTTTTTTGGCGTAAAGACGGTAGCTCATTTGCAGTAGAGTACACCTCAACACCGGTTTATCAAAATGATAAGTTAATTGGTGCTGTAGCGGTATTTCGCGATATATCACTGCAACAGCAAACACAAAATGCACTGCAAGAGGCACTTACTCAAGTAAAGCACTTAAGTGAGCAGCTAAAAGATGAAAACAACTACTTAATTGCAGAGCTCAACGAAGACTGGCAAGACTCAGGGCTAGTTGGACAAAGCCATATATTTCAAACCATGTTAGATCAAATAAAACTGGTAAGTGAAACCGACAGCACAGTGCTTATACTTGGCGAAAATGGCACGGGTAAAGAGTTGGTAGCCCGTAACTTGTATAGGTTGAGCAAACGTAGCGAACAGGCCTTTATAAAAGTAAATTGCGCTGCATTTACCCCGAGCTTGCTAGAGTCGGAATTGTTTGGCCATGAAAAGGGCGCGTTTACAGGTGCCAATGAGCGTCGTAAAGGGCGCTTTGAACTTGCTGATAAAGGCACCTTGTTTTTAGATGAGATAGCAGAGCTTCCACTTGAGGCGCAAAGTAAATTACTGAGAGTCCTGCAAGAACAAGAGTTTGAACGCGTGGGTGGCAGCAACACGCTAAAAGTAAACATTAGAGTAATTGCAGCGACTAATCGCGACTTGTGGGAAATGGTACAAAAAGGCACGTTTAGAATTGATTTGTATTATCGGCTCAATGTATTTCCTATAAAAGTACCCGCCCTTAAAGATCGAAAAGAAGATATTCCTTATTTATGCGCTAATTTGATTGCGCAGCTAAATAAACGGCTCGGGAAAAATTTAAAAGGGCTAAGTAAAAAAGCAATTACGCAGCTGCAGGCTTACGATTGGCCAGGCAATATTAGAGAGCTGCAAAATGTACTTGAACGCGAAGCTATTTTATCTAATCAAGCGGTACTTCAGTTAAGTCAGCCTTTGCTAGCGGGTGGTGAAGTCGTTATTAATCCTTCACTTACGCTCGATGAAGCGCAAAAGCAGCATATAACCTCTGTTCTTGTGTTATCGCACTGGCAAATATCGGGTGATAAAGGAGCGGCAGTTAAATTGGGCTTACCTGAGAGTACACTACGCTCAAAAATGCGAAAGTTAGGGATTACTAGAGATTCGTGATATATCGCGAAGTGCGTTTAATGTCGCGAATTTTATTTTATTGCTTTGAAATAAACCGTTTAATATCAATGATGTAAATAAATTCTCAGCTTGGTCTGAAAGTTGCAAATGCTTGCGTAATACCCGTCATTATGAAGCAAGTACTATGAAGTTTGATATTAAAGAAGAAGACATGATCATTAAGCCCTATAACACCGAAGGGCCAATTTATATCCGCGAGCAAAAAGGATTTTTTCAGCGCATACGCCGTAATTTAGGTTGGCTGCTAATGCTAACTTTTATTGCAATACCGTGGATCCAATATAACGGTCAACAAGCTGTGCTGCTTGATGTGGCAACCCAAACCTTTACTATTTTTGGTTTAACACTCCTTCCTCAAGATTTTATGATTTTAGCCCTGCTATTCATGGTGGGGGCTTTTGCGTTATTTTTTGTAACCAACTGGCTTGGTCGGGTTTGGTGTGGATACACGTGCCCGCAAACAATATGGATGCTCATGTTTTCGTGGGTAGAGCAGCGCATAGAAGGCACGCGAAATCAGCGAATTAAATTAGATAAATCTCAGTGGACGCTAAGTACTTGGCGCAAAAAAATAACTAAGCACAGTGCGTGGATTATTATTTCAGTTTTAACCGCCACCTCGTTTATGGCGTATTTTATTCCAGCAAAAAGTTTGTATATGGAAATGCTTACATTTGAATGGTCAGGTATTACGAGCTTTTGGGTGTTTTTATTCGCTTTTTGCACTTACGGTAATGCAGGGTTTTTACGCGAAAAAATGTGCACGATTGCTTGCCCGTATTCTCGTTTTCAGGCTGTTATGTTTGATAAAGATACGTTGCTTGTAACCTATGATAGCACGCGCGGTGAAAGCCGAGGGCCACGTAAACGCAAAGCTGATACAAAAGAGCTTAACTTAGGTGACTGTGTAGACTGTAACTTGTGTGTAGAGGTATGCCCTGCAGGAATAGACATTCGAAATGGCTTACAATATGAATGTATAAACTGTGGCTTATGTATTGATGCTTGCGACGATACCATGGAGAAATTTGGTTATCAAAAAGGCTTAATTAAATACGCCAGTGAAAAACAAATGGAAGGCAAAAAAACCAATCCATTTAGATTAAAACTAATAGGTTACGGCGCATTAACGGCTTTGTTAATAATTTCTATGTTTGCATGGATGCTGCAACGCACACCAATAGAAGCCTCAGTACTACGCGATAGGAACGCGCTTTATAGAGTGAACTACGAGGGCCTGGTAGAAAACCCTTATACACTTACTATTATTAATAAAACGCAGCAAGCACTGCATTACAGTGTTGCCATAGAGGGCTTGCCAGAAGCAACACTCTCAAGTCCAAGTTCTACACTTATACAGTCAGGTGCAATGAAAAGAGTCCCCGTTACTGTAACAGCCGATGGTTACAATATTGCGCACAAAGTGAGTAAGTTACAATTTGTAGTAACAGCGCAAGAAGATGCCAGCATTACTATAACCAAAGACAGCCAATTTTATAAAAATTAGTCCAGTAATAAGCTCTATATAAACAACGACTTGAGCTTTACCTAGCTCAAGTCATTGTTTAATTCATTTAAAATAAAATGCTTTGCCGATTCTAGATTATCAAAAAGACAATCTTTGAAAGAAACGTCTCTTTTGGCGTTTTGCATTATTCGTTGCATTTGGCTTATTGCAATAGGTGATGTAAGCACAAACGCGCTAATTAAACAGTTATTCTGCTGCATGCTGTGGCTTATGGCTACCATTTCTTGCTCGGCCTGTGGGGTTGCTGCTACAACGTTTGATGAGTCACTTATATAACCCCATTTCTCGCCTTTAAATGATTGAATGGTTTCAAAAAGCGCTGTTTTAAAATTACTTAAAAGCTCAAGTTCTAGGTTTCCGCTAAATTGTGCAATAACTATATTATTTTCAAGCGATAAATTAACGTGTCCGTTTTTATTTTTGTATTCCATTAATACCTCCTAAATTAGCTTTTTATCTAAATTTAGTTTAGCAGCCAAGAGGGTACAAGCGGCTGCAAACTTATTAAAGTGCTTTAATATAGCTAAGGGCGCTTTTAATAACCGCTACTTGCGCCAAAATACATTCTTCATCTGTGGCTGTTGGACTATCAGGGTATACCTCTGTTGTGGTTACATAGGGTGCATCTGTAAAGCCCATACACAAACCTAAATCGCGTGCTGCGTAATTAATAACGCCAAATTGCTCTTGAGGGACGCCTATTAACTGGTTATTTTCATCACTCGGTGCAATGTGCGTGACCTTTGCTACATCTTCGATAATTACTTTTTGAAATTCAGGCTCAGGCTTATTGGTATCGGCCACTAAATAAAACCCATCAGGTATGTTCCAATTAGTGTTTGTTGTGCCTTCACGGGCAGCAAGTGCGGGTCTAAATTCACTGTTATCGCTGTCGGTTGTTTCGTGTAAATCAATATGAGCAACTAAGTCTACATTGAGTGATTTTACAAACGCCATAATAGCTGCTGACTCTTGTGCTGGGCTGCCTTCGTAAAATGAGCGGTTAGGATCAATAGCATCAGGGTTCCAGCGGTTTATAGTTTCATATCCCCAAGGGCTAATGCAGGGCGCAACAACAATATTAAACTGCTCTGAGTGTTGCATAGCGGATGTTTTAGCAAATCTAAGTGCGCCATGTACGCCACTGGTTTCGTAGCCATGTACACCACCTGTGATTAAAACAGTTGGTTTATTGGCATTAAAGTTAGGCGTTTTTAATATATATAATGGGTAAGTACCAGCGGCGTAATTAAGCTCGCCGTATTGCTCTATATCTAAGGTGCTTTTAAGGTCATTAATTAGCGTTACGACTTCTTTTTGGTAACTGCGTTTAATGTTTTGGCGTGCTAACCACTGGGCTTTATCGTTGTTATTCCATTTTTTGCCTGGTGTGCCAATAGGGTATGTGCTGTTAGTCATAATAAACCTTTATATCAACTGTTATTTGTTCTCCTATAAATAAGGAGGGCAATTACAATTGGTAAAATTACTTAATAAAGGCGTAGCTTAACGCTGAGTAAATTAGCGTGCAAATTAAAACGTTAAAGTCATATTTTTAATAGCGCGTGATTGCTGGGCTTTAATATAACTTTGGTTTGCGAACTCACCCGAAATACTACCTAGTCGTTCACGCTTTACACTAACTGTTAAACTACACGTTTTACTTTGATCTACTTGCGAGCTGCTAAACATATCTAAGCTTTGCAAATCTATTTCAAGGCGCGAAGTACTAAGCGCAAAAAGCATTGATTGTAAAAGTGTTTCATTATTATTGTTAGTGCAGCTACTGCTAAGTTCTACTTGACTAGTACTATTGGGATCAGTGCCATCTAACTGAACTGTAAGGGGACTATTAATACTAAAAGTTTGGTTGTTACTCGGGGTTAAAATAATAAAATTTAAAGGTAGTTCCACACCTGAATTCGCATTTATGCCATCGTCTCGTTTAAATTTTATATCAAACTGTTGGTTATCATCAGTAGCATTTATATACGCTTGGTAATCAACGTCTAAAAAGTCGGTATCTTTTGTAAGTTCAATAGCAGTGTTATTAACAACAGCTTGTAATGAGTCGCTATCGCTTAAAACAATGTTTGAGCCATTAGCATCTCCCGCATTTAGTTCTGCGTTAACACGCGTGCGGTTACCGTCAGAAACCAGCTCAAAGCCTGCCCAAATTCCTTTTGTTTTTACTAAATTAGACTCTGTTTCTGATGTACAGGCGCATAATGATAAAATTAAAGCACTTGTGGTAATGCACTTTTTAAGCATGTTAGCTCCTTTTAACCACTGAATTAGCTATAAATAATTGTTTAATTGCGGATATACCTAGTAAATATATTAAGTGTATTTGTGCATTGTTACACAACACGCTATCTGTAAATGTTTAAAATTGTTAATGGTTGTGAGTAAAATGATAATATTAAGTTTTAAAAGTCAGCCTGCTAAGAGGTTGCTTGATAAATGACTACTATTTAGCGTTAAATGTAATATAAAAGAGTATGTTACAATCAAGTCAAAGCATATCTTCATATTGAGTATTATGGCGCTGTATATTGCTACTCCAAGTTGGCTAGGCCGTTTTTTTACCCGTATTAAACACGTAACTATTGAACAAGAGCGCCTTGTTGTGCATTTTAGAAGTGCTCCCGCACGGACATTTTTAATTAAAGACTTTTATAATTACTCAATACTTAAAAATCGTTTATTTAGCGCCAAAATTAATTTGTGCGATAGTAGCAATACATCAATTAGCTTTTTAAACAAAGCACAAGCTAAGTCTTTAAATACCGCCCTTAATACGCAATTTTCAGCCATGCTTGAGCAAAAAGTAAATAACGCCAAGGCTTTGCTAAAGCGTTATGCTTTAGATGAGTTTTTACGTGATAGTTCCATGAAAATACTTAATAACGAAGTATTTTTACTTGCTAAACAATACGCTCAAAGTATAAATACATGGCAACAACACTTATCGCCAAGCAGTATTAAATTTTTAAATATACTGAGCTCCACACCCAATACTCACGATGCAATCGCACAGCTGCGCCATAAATATGAAAAAAAACAACTAACTCTTAAAAATGACTTTTTTAATCAAGTAGAGTCAAATCCATTAACAACAGAGCAGCGCTTAGCGGTTATACGCGATAACGATAAAAACCTAGTATTAGCGGCAGCAGGCACAGGTAAAACATCTGTGATGGTCGCAAAATCGTTAGATTTAATAGCGTATGATATTGCCAAGCCTGAGCAAATTTTGGTGCTGGCCTATAATAAAACAGCAGCAAATGAGCTTAAAGAGCGCTTTATTAAACGCGCCACGCATTCAAACTTGCATACCAAAGTACCCACTATTTTAACGTTTCATGCGCTTGGGCTTAAATTATTACAAAGTGCTAAAAAGCCAATCGAGTTGTCAAAATTTGCAACCGACCCAGTTCAATTAAATAGTTGGTTAACTGGGTGGGTAAGTAAAAAAATACAAACCGAGCCACAGTTTTTAAAAGCATTTGTAGATTTACTCCATGAGCCGATTGATATATTTAGCTTTAAAGATAATGCACAGTACGAGCGGTACGTACGCAATAACGAATACCGTAGCCTTGCGGGTCATAAAGTAAAAAGTTATCAGGAAGTGCTTATTTCAAACTGGCTACATTTGAATTGCGTGGCGCACAGTTATGAGGTGAATTATCACTTTAATCAAGGCGCAGAGCTAAGTGGGCAATACCAACCAGACTTTTATATACCTCAATACGATATTTACTTAGAGCACTTTGGCATTGATAGGCAAGGGAATACTCGTGCCGATATAGATAAAAAACACTATAACGAGCAAATTGCATTTAAGCGTAAATTACATAAACAAAATGGCACTACTTTACTCGAAACCTTTCATTACAACTGGGTAGAAGGAAAGCTTGAGCAAACTCTCGCAAAGCAATTAAAGCAGCATAATGTTGAATTAACACCTTTAAGTAACGACGAAATATTTCATACTTTAAATAACTCAGGACAGTTACAGCAAGGCATTGATAAGTACATAAAATGCTTACAAGCTATTCGTGTAGAGCAATTAAGTAATACGCAAATAGCGCAGCGCATCAAGCAAAGTGGTATTAAAAACTATCAACAATATGCAAACTTGTTAGTGCAAATTCATGACGCTTATATAAATGAACTAAGCACGCAAAGTGCCATTGATTTTGACGACATGATTATTCAAGCAACAAAGGCGATAGTAAGCGGAGATTTTAATATTCCATGGAGCCACATTTTAGTTGATGAGTTTCAAGATATATCAAGTGCGCGTATGGGCTTTTTAAATGCGATATTAAAATATGGTAACGGAATACGCTTTACTGCGGTAGGTGATGACTGGCAAGCAATTTATCGGTTCTCGGGTGGTAATTTAGCGCTTACTACACGCTTTAATGAATTAGTGGGCAGCCACTCACTTACTATGTTGCAAAAAACATTTAGATATAACAATAGTATTAGTGATGTAGCGGAGCGCTTTGTAATGCAAAACCCTGAGCAATATAAAAAGCAGATCAGCACACATACACAAGTAACTACACCACAAGTTATTTTGTTAGACGATTTATACCAAGGCACTAAATCGATAGAAATAAAAGTACAGCAGAGCATAAGCACTATTCAAAAAAACGATGCATCAGCGAGCATTGCCATACTTAGTCGATACCGATACATGTTAAATAGCGTGCAGCAGCATTTAAAAGATAAAAAGCATACAAACCCTCTTTATTTTTGGACATTGCATAGCGCTAAGGGGCTTGAAGCCGATTACTGTATTATTATTGGTTTTGAACAAGGTAAATTAGGGTTTCCTAGCGATAATCAAAATAACGTGCTGGTGGAGTCGTTATTACCAGAGCAAGATGAATTCACTCACTCAGAAGAAAGGCGTTTGCTTTATGTAGGTATTACGCGCGCAAAACATAAAGCGTATTTAATTGCAGACCCTTATGCATGCTCAGCGTTTGTAAAAGAACTAGTAAATGACGATTATCCTATTCAAATCGGCTCCAGGTTGTTTAACAAGTCGCAACTAAAGCAAAGAGAGTGTAATACGTGCAGCGACGGATTAATTGTGCCAAAAACGGGTCAGTATCGTGATTATTATAGCTGTACTAATACGCAAATTTGCGAAACTAAACTACGAGTGTGTAAAAGCTGTAGTAGCCCATCGGTTGATAAAAGCACGTATTCACAATGTGTGAATACAGAGTGTAAAACGCAGCATCCAATTTGTGAAAAGTGTGGTCGCGAAATGCGTAAACGTAAATCTAAGCACGGTGAATTTTTAGGATGCAGTGGTTTCGCGCTTAAAGAGGATAACTGTAAAAACACTCGAAAAATGAATGTTTAACGGCTAACGAGTAGGTTTACACCTGTCTATTTTATAGAACAATGTAAATAGAAATTATATTCATTTGATTGATTTTAACAAGTTATCAATGTCTAATAGAATAATGAGCTTTAACTGTTGTTTATTATGCATTTTTTCAATAGATTCTTTTTATTAAACGATCACTATTCAGCCCCTGGTCAGGTTGCTAATTGGCGAGTAAGTGCACTGCGCATTATTCTATCATTAGTAATGGTGTTATGTTTTGCTGTGGCGTGCCACACGTACACAAGCGCTATTGAATTTAACTTAATTTATATTGTTGTATTAACAAGCAGTTTTCTTGTTACTGCATGTGGTTTACTTATAGCAAGTAAGCGTTTTTATCACTTTAGCGCTCATGCACTTTTAATAGCCATTGTAGCTGCTAGCGTGTCAATGAACTTATTTTTAACAGACCTAGAGCTTGCTAAAGTGGGCTCTATGTATATGTATTCCTGCCCAATAATCGCACTTATGCTACTTGGTTATAGAACAGCCCTTGCTTATGGCGTATTAAATATTGCGCCGTTTTATATGATCATCAATAACGTTGATGTATCGGGCTTAACCGGCATTGCTCAACAACTTCCCGATGCCAGCTTATACATTACAGGGCTAATATTCTTATTTTTTAACATTTGTATTCCTCTTGCTGTGGCACGCACAATTGTGGCTGCTAAGCGTTTAAACAAAACAATGATAAGCGCTAATACACACCTTAAAGATAAAAATGAGCTTTATCGAAGCCTGTTCACCGAATCAAATAAAGCCAAAATTATTGTTGACGAAAACCTTGTCATTACTGATTTTAATCAACACGCTATTGATATGTTTGGTATAAAAAAAGAATTAAAAGAAGAATGCGTTAACCTTTCTCATTTATTTCCTACTTTAGTTTTTGACGCCCCTAATGCTCAAAATAAAATTGTGAAGTACAAAAAAAGCTATTTTAAAGCCTGCTACCAGCAAATAACAATGAGTACTAACTACCGTGTATACGACTTTTACGATTGCACGCAAGAGCAGCTCATTAAACAAAATTTATCGATGATGGAACAAGAAAATAAACGTTTACGCTTTAGAGACTCGCAAACAAAACTACCTAATAGAGAATGGTTTGAGCTGCAATGCGACAGATTAACAAGCAAATACCAAAAAGGTTTTTTTATCGTTGTTACCCAAAGTGCAAATAGTGAATACTTAAATTTGAAGCTCACTAAAGCCGACTCTCAAGCATTACTTATTAACGCGTACAAGCGTTTAAAAGCGATGCCAGATGGGCCTCTTTTGTGTGCTCATATAGGAGTAGGAAAGCTTGCTTTTATAATTGGCGCAAACTCGCAAAACGAGCTTGAAGATAAGCTATTAATGCAAATAAAAAATACATTAGATAAAACTTATAATGTGTTTGGCACTAAGTGTCAGCAATCATTTTTATTTGGTTTTGCAAAGCATCCTGATCACGGAAAAAGCAGCACAACAGTACTTAGCAATGCGTGCGAAGCACTTAAAGTTGCAAACTGTAATATGCCTCTAAGTGGTTATAACGAAAAACAATCACAAGCTTTTATCGAAAAATACGAAATTTCGATGTTGCTAGACGAAGCGCTTCAGCAGGGCGATTTGTCGGTACACTATCAACCTAAAGTAGATGCAAAGGGTCAATGTATAGGGCTTGAAGCTTTAGCGCGTTGGAACAGTCCCATACTAGGTAATGTGTCGCCAGTGGTATTTATTCCTATTGCCGAAGAATACAGAATGGTCAGTAGATTAACCGATTTGATTATTCAAAAAGTCTGCGCTCAAATTGCCAATTGGACTAAGGCGGGTTTACCGAGTGTGCCGGTGGCAATAAATATATCTCTAATTGATTTTAGCCAAACCGATTTCATGTCAAAACTGGTTAAATACCTTGCCGACTTCAACGTAAAGCCACCTCAAATAGAGTTAGAACTGACTGAAACCTCTCTTGAGGCAAACCAAGCGCATTCGCTAAAGCTTATGCAAACACTGCAATCGTGGGGTTTTACTATTTCGGTTGATGATTTTGGAGTGGGGTATTCTAATATTGCACGCCTTGCCGATTACCCTATTAACAAGCTCAAGTTAGATCGCTCATTAATAAGCCAAGTAACAAGCTCTACGCGTCAAAAAAGTTTAGTTAAAGCGGTGCACGTTATGTGTGAAGAGCTTGATATTAAGTGTGTAGCCGAAGGAGTAGAAACCCAAGAGCAAGTAGCAATAATGGCGCAAATGGGGTGTAAAGAATTTCAGGGCTTTTACTTTGCGAAACCAATGTCAGCCGAAAATTTTGCAGAGCATGTTAGCCGCCATGGCTTAGTGTTTAACCCCAAAGAGATGACGGCTCAACTTTAAATGTATAGCAGGTATTTTATTACCTAGTTACAGAGTTGTTGGGCGTTTATAGTTATTTCGCACTGATGAATAACTCCTGCTCCCCAATGCTGTATATCTGATTGAGCAGTACAGCCTGCATCTTCAATTAAAGCCGTATTGGCATCACATAAAAGTAGCACTGCGCTATCATCTTGTACGTTTACAATAAGCGTGTATTCCCCAAAAGGTGCAAGTTTGCTTAAATCGTTATTAACAGCGGCTTTTAATAACTCATCAGTTGTTGAATAGGATGTTTCACTAAATTTTAGTGTGCCATCAACGGCTGTAGCAATATCTTTTAATTGTGAGGCTAAGTCGGCCATCACTTCTGGATTGTTTTTTTTAGGAGTGTAGCAACCGCTAAGTAATACTATGAGGCTTATATAAAGTAAGTGTTTCATTTTATTTGCTCCATACCGTCATCGTGTTGTGTTCATCGTAGCCTGTATCTAGGTTCCAATTTTTAATTGCACTGTAATCAGTATCTAAAAATACGGCATTGGCAATAATGGTTATGTAGTGCTGAATGTTACTAACGGCAAAGTCAAAAATATCGTTGTAATGCATAGGCTCGTGCGGCGTTTTTAGATGTTCAATAAAAGTGGGGTCTACTTCGTTTGGGCGAGGATAAAACAAGCCTAAATCAGCAGCAACATGGCGTGCACAGGCAAATAATCGATAGCTTTCTTCAACATTATTTACTACAAGCTGAAAACCGTTATGCCATGAATTAAAGTTAGGAGCGTGTTGTGCAGCGTAGCTTGGGTGAACCGTCAATAAAGCATGTTGCCAAATTTTTGCAATATCGGTATCAAAATTATCGTCTTTGTTAGTACAAGATCCAATATTTTGCTGCACGCGGTCAGCATAACCTAACTCACCTAAATTTAAACGCTGCCAAATAAATGCGTCTTGGTTCATTTCGCAGGTACGGTGCGCCGTTTGATTTTGCTCATACGGGCCTACTTTTAATTCAACAACCGGATGCACCGTTATATCTGCAGCAACATGGGCCATATAACCGCATAACCAGGCAAAACACTTTTCAAATGCTTCACCTTCAAGTGTTTTACAGTATTCAATCATTGCTTTAAGTAAATCGCCTGTGTGCTCATAGTGCATTAGGTCGGCCCACGCATTTTGGCTAGGCTGCGCTACAGCTAAGTAAGGATAATCGGGGGCTACACAGCCTAGTTCAAGGTATGCTTGGCGTTGGCTTAAAATAAGCTTTGCTTTTTTAGGCATATCCATTTTAGCGAGTGACTTGATTTGCGTTGCAATATTAACGGCAGTGATGTGCGCAAAAGCACCTGGCATTGTCATATCCTTATGATTTATTAATAAGGGTACAGATTAACATTGAGAGGGGGTTAAATAAAGCCAACTAAATGCAAGTATAGCGGGGTAAACACCTATTAAATTAGCTGCTCAACTAATTGGCCATTCTCGTATAATTTAGCATGTTGACGTTTATGTTCTTCAAATAGGTAAGCTCTTAGTTGCTCTTGACCGCTATGGATTTGCGTTATTTTAGCGGCTATACCTTGTGTGCTTTGCCTTACGGGTTCTATTTCCATCGAAATACTTTGTTTGTTAGGCAAAATAAATTCCATGTGCTGCGATTTATTTAAATGGTTACCTTTTTGGAGGGGTTTTAAAAACATCCCCGTGTTTGATATTGATTCAATTTTAAACCCTTGGCTTTTAATATTTAGCTCACTCCAGCGCCAACTGCGCAGTGTGCCTTGTGTGTCTATTACTTCGGGGGCGTTTAAAATAGGTTTGATTATACCGGCGCTATCAATTTTTAAGTCCAACGGAAACCATAACTGATAATGTGCAACCTCTGCGAGCAGAGTTAAATTAGCGCTACTAAGTAAGTGAGCAATATTGGCTGGTACTGAACTTTGTAATGTTAAAACGTGACTGTTGTGAGCATGTGACTTTGTATTAGGCTTAAATAACTCAGCAAAAAAATTTATCTCTTCATTAGAAAAGTCCATATTTCACCCCAGTTACATAAAATAATTCACCACCGTAATTTAAACAATGAAATTGGTCAATAAATGCTCCGTTTAAATTTGTTTAGATAATATTTACAAAGACAGAGGGGCAAACTAAACAATGTATTTAAATGCAGTGCTTAATCCTATCGTTTTTCAGAGACTTGAATTATTTAACATTTATAAAAATATATTTAGGCGCAAGTGGCTAGCTGTTAAACTACAACACATTAGTTTTATTATTTATATTAGAGTTTACATTATGATATGTGCATTTTTACGTGATCAACAGCCGAAGTTACTGGGTATGGTAGTGGCATTGTTCGGTGCAGGATTTTCAATAAATGCAGTGGCTCAAGAGCAAAGCCAAACTTTAATTTTAGTGGGGTCAGAGCTTACTACCTGTACTAGCGCCAAGCTTAATAATTGCCAAAAAGAGGCTGTTATTGATGGTAAGTCACATAATTTATATACACTTAGCAGCTCTCAAATAAAAAACATCGCGCAGCATTGGCCTAATAATAATGTTGAGGCAAAAACGGCTGTATTAAAAACACTTAAAGCCATACAAAGTAAATCGTCAAATAGCGTATCAAAAACTGATTTACTCTGGCAGTGGCGCGATATAAATAATCAGCAATTAGAAAGTCTAACTCAGCAAGAGTACAACTTTGTATTTGATATGCTAGAAGTACCGCTACTTAATAAAAACGGTGAGCGTTTAAAAGAGCAAGTAAATACCGATTTTAATAATGAGGTTGCGACTAATAATATTTTACAATTTGTGTCGGGCAGTTTAAAAGTTAATAACGCAAAACCAACCATGCTTGCTATTACGGCTTCGAGCCGCGACCCTTATGAGTCGGCAGATGTAGCGCAAAGTCTTTTGGCACAATCAAATATAAACACTCAATGGTTAGCACTAACGCCAGCGCTTGCTAAAGCGATTACGAGTAACTCGTGCGATGAATTACCAGCGCTTAGAAATACATTAATGAATGTGTATAACCGTGAAGTGATTTATCCCGATCGCACAAAGGCCGAATACGCTTTATGTAAAAATGGCACTAATGCACTTGTATCACTTATTAAAAATAGTACCGGTGTGATGTTTAATAGCGGTAATGCAGCATTAACTCACAAGGTATTATTTGATCAAAACAATAATCCATACCCGTGGACGCAAGCATTGCAAACTCGCCCAGTAATTGTAGGTGAAGGCGCGGGCGCAGCAATCCAAAGTAAAGTGACGGGTATGCTTACAAATACGACAAGCCTTGAGGCACTTCGTAAAGGTGAAAATAACACTAATGCTGGCGGACTTGGCAGCTTTAATTTTGGTGTACTAGATACTCAATTTAGCGAACAAAACCGAACATTTAGGCTTACAGCAGCGTTAAATAAAAACGAAGTAAAAAATACTAAAACAGAGATTCAACATGGTTTTGGTATTGACGAAAATACGGCTTTGGTTGTTATTAAATCATCAGAAGGTAGTTTAATAACCGTAATAGGTAAAAGTGGTGTAGTGCATTTAGCTAATAAAGATAAAGTACAGCCAAATGTTAAAGATTATAGCTATTCGTACTGGCCTACAAGCAGTGTAATTGAAATTACCAATAACACGTTTACCTTAAGCGCACGCACAATAGATGAAGCGTTACCCGCTATAAAAATACCTCCACTGCCAGTGCAGCGTTTTGGCTCAATTTTAACAAATTCAAAACTGCGTTCACTTACTCAAGCTATGTGTTTAAGCCAAGAGCAAAGTGCGGTAGCCCAACAAGACGAGTTTATAATTAGCCTTACAGCAACGAGTGACACACAGTATCATCGCATCAATGCAAAAGAGTTTGGTTGTGCGCTAAGCAATTTAGAGTTAGCTATAAAGTCGATTTAGTGACTAACCTGAGCCAAGGGTTTAAGTTTTTGGCTCTTCTCTATAAAATAGCCACCATAATGATTTAAAAGCCTTACTAAAAGAGTGTTAAAATGAATAAAGAAAATGATGTAATTTCTAGTCTAGCCGAATTAGAAAGCTTTTTATTAAATGTAGAAAACGGCGGTCTTGGCCTTAAAGGTGTTTCGGGCGTTGGTATGGCAACAAACAATAGTGATGGTAGTCGTTTTGTAGCCGTGTTTGACGATAATCAAAAATTACTTTTAGCGCGCAGTATTACAGAAGATGTATTCCAAACAGGGCAAGATATGGTACGTAATGGTGTAGGGCGCAAGCACTAGTACTTTAATAAAAAAGCGCTTAGAGCGCTTTTTTATTTTTATTTCAATAAATTGAAATAAAATGCCTTCATATAGATTCCACAAAGGCCACTTCAAGTTAATAACATTTAAATACAACCCACTCAAAAACTACAAGACTTACTAGGTAAATTCGTTTTATTAAGTGTGTTTTGATAAATAAGATAGTGCTACGGATAAATTGTAGAATCAAAACAGATGAATTTTGGCTATATTTTGAAGAGAAGTTTAACTTATTGATATAGAGGGAGTTTATACCAATTCGCTTAATTAAGTGATCTATTTTTAGGATGGAAAAACGTGTTGACAGCTAGGCAAAAAATTCGCTTTTTAGTTGTTCTAAATGAGAATTTTTTAACACAGGTAGCGACACGTTTAGCCCCGCAAAATGATTAAGTATTATTGCGGATTGGTATTAATGGTCGGTATGGAGAGATTCGAACTCTCGACCCCTGCCACCCCATGACAGTGCGCTACCAAGCTGCGCTACATACCGACGTTGTTTGCAATAGTACGTGTATTTTTTTAAAAATCAATAAGCGATTGTTTGTTTGGGTGTTTATTACGCAAGAGGCCTAAAAAGGCGCCCTTGCGGTGTATTAATTAGCTAGTCTTTATTTAGCCACTTTTTGATCGAGTCATACATCTCATCTCGTATTAATGGCTGAGCTTTTTTGTTAGGGTGTAAACTATCGTTTTGCATTAGCTCAGGTTGGCCGGCAATATCGAGCATAAAAAAGTTCATTAAATGCGCATTTGTTTCTTCGCTAACGCGCGAAAAAGTGTCAGTAAACATTTTACTGTAACGCGGGCCGTAATTAGGGGGAATGTAAATCTCCATTAAGGCGGTCATGGCATTAGCGGCTTGGCTTTTTTGAATAAGAGACGTTAAGTTAGTTTGCATTTTTTTGACTGGAAAACCACGTAAACCGTCATTAGCACCTAGCTCAATAAGTACATGAGTGGGTTCGTATTGCTCAAGCAATGCATCTAAACGGCGTAGGGCTCCACCAGATGTTTCGCCACTAATACTGGCGTTGATAAGTTCAATGTCGGCTTGTTCGTCATCGTATTTATCTTGTAACAATTTTACCCAGCCTTCTTCTTGTTGAAGTCCGTAGGCTGCGCTTAAACTGTCACCGAGTATTAAAATCGTGTTGTCGGCTGCTGCGCTCAGCGGTTTGATAACTAAAAATAAAATGAATACTAAACGAAGGATTGAATGAGTCATATGTCAGCGCTTTCTCAATTAAATATAATTCAGGTTAATGGTTTGTCTAAAATAGTCTCTACCTTTGAAGGTGAGCTGCCCATCCTCAGCGACATCAGCTTTAATGTCAAGCATGGTGAGTCTGTTGCTATAGTTGGCACATCGGGCTCAGGTAAATCTACGTTACTCAGTTTATTAGCAGGGCTGGATACCGCAAGCAACGGTGAAATATTTTTAGATGGGGAGCCATTACACAATTTAGATGAAGAAGAGCGTGCTGCACTGCGCGCGGCTAAAATTGGATTTGTGTTTCAATCGTTTATGTTAGTACAAAGCTTAACTGCACTAGAAAACGTTATGCTACCAGCAGAGCTTGCTGGTGAAAGTGATGCGAAAGAGCAAGCAATTGCTTTGCTTGATAAAGTAGGCTTGAGCCATCGAATTGATCATTACCCGTCGCAACTCTCTGGCGGTGAACAGCAACGTGTTGCTATTGCGCGAGCATTTATTGGTACACCTAAAATACTGTTTGCTGATGAGCCTTCGGCTAATTTAGACAGCAAAAACGGTAAAATGATTGAATCCTTATTATTTGATTTAAACACGCAACACGGCACTACGCTTATTTTGGTTACTCACGATGAAGGGCTTGCACAAAAATGTGAGCACATTATTCAAATAGAAGCGGGTTTACTGGTAAAAAGCCAAGTAGAGGACGTTGCTAATGTGGGTTAAGTTAGCGCTTAAATTATTTTCGCGAGAATTTCGCCGTGGTGAGCTCACGGTTATAAGCGCAGCTATCGCTCTTGCTGTGTTAACCGTGCTTACACTGTCGATGGTTACTGAGCGAATAGGGCAAAGTATTGCGCAAAAAAGCAGTGCTTTTATTGCAGCAGACCGTGTACTTGCAAGCGACCATGTTCTGGACACCGCTTTTATTACTCAAGCTCAGAGCCAAAATTTAAAAACGGCGCAAATGGTGTATTTCGACACTATGTTGTTTGCCGATGATGAAATGCAGTTTAGCTCAGTAAAAGCAGCATCTAATGCGTACCCGCTAAAAGGGCAGTTAAAAGTTAAAGATACCCTAACCGGTGAAACTAAAGTTGCTAATAGCGGACCAACGCCTGGTAATGTGTGGCTAAGTGAATCGGTATTTTACAGTTTAAATATTGATATAGGCGCGCAAGTAGAGCTTGGCGCTGCATTATTTAATGTTTCAAAAGTTATTGTAGAAGAGCCTGACGCGCCATTTAATGTATTTTCAAGTAGCCGTCGTGTGCTTATTAATATTGACGATGTGGCAAAGACCGAAGTTGTGCAGCCGGGTAGTCGTGTTTATTATCGCCAACTTTATGCAGGTAGTGAGGCCGATATAAATAGCTTTTACGAGTGGCTTAAACCACAAATGAAAGAAAACCAACAATGGTACGGCGTTAAAGACCGTCAATCACCTATTTCAAATAGTTTAAACCGCGCAGAGAGCTTTTTATTACTAGCCGGTCTATTAGGTATTATTTTAGCCGCAGTGGCTATAGCTGTTTCAGCAAAACGTTATTGTGAACGCCAATACGACCCAGTAGCGATGATGAAAACGCTCGGCGGTAGCCGCTCAATGATCCGCAAAATATACATGCTTCATTTATTGCTTGTATGTGCAATGGCAGTAAGTATAGGGCTGTTAATTGGTTATGGCTTGCAAGAAATAGCAACAAGTTACTTATCAAAAAGTATGGGCACAGAGCTACCCTTGGGTGGCTTTAAACCTTGGCTGGTGGCTATAAGCACTGGCGTAATTTGTGCAGTTATGTTTTCTATCAAACCGTTATTTGATTTATTTGATATTCCACCGCTTAGAGTTCTGCGCCGTAACTTAGGCGACAAGTTGGCTGTAAGTCGTGTGCATTTAGGTATGAGTGCGCTAACTGTGTTTTTATTAATGTGGTTATTTAGTAACAACATAAAAATAACGCTTATTTTGTTTATATCAACACTTGCGCTAATTGGTGTGCTGTTTTTAGTATCTAAATTAATATTTGGTGGTGGTCGAAAACTAGGATTAAAGCCAGGTAACAGTTGGTCGCTTGCAATTGCATCTATTCAAAAGCGTGCAAATGTGAACGCGGTACAGTTAATTAGTTTTTCGTTAGCGATTAAATTACTGCTGTTTTTAGTGGTACTTAAAAACGACATGATATCTGATTGGCAGTCGCAACTTCCAAGCGACGCGCCTAATGCGTTTTTAGTTAATATTACGCAAAATGAGCTTGAGCCAATTAACGAATATTTAGCTCAAAAAGATATTCAAGTATCAGAGTTTTATCCCACTATTCGTGGGCGCGTAAATGCGGTGAATGGCGAGTTGGTAGCACGTTCAGTATCGCTGCAAGACAACGAGAAAAAAGACGAAGAAGCACGTGCAGGTATTGGCCGCGAGCTAAATCTTACATGGCTTAAAGATGTGCCTGACCAAAATGAAGTAACACAAGGTACGTGGTTTGGTGAGAATGCGATGGCTGAAGCTTCAGTAGAGGAGTCGATGCTTGAGCGTTTAGATGTTGAGATAGGCGACACGCTCACATTTTTAATTGGTTCGCAGTCGTTCGACGCTAAAATCACCAGTGTGCGCAAAGTAAATTGGGCCACGCTTAAACCTAACTTTTTTATTATTTTAAGCCCAGATGTACTTGCAGATTTTCCCGCAACGTATATTTCGTCGGTACGTATAAACCCAGACCAAAAGCGTGATTTTAGCCAGTTATTACGTACTTACCCTACTATTACAGCCATTGATATTGATAACTTTGTTAAGCAAATACAAACTACTATTTCGCAAGTATCACTCGCCATTGGCTTTGTACTTGCAATTGTTGTGCTGTGTGGCGCGCTTGTACTTATATCGCAAGTGCAAGCTAGTTTAGGTGAGCGTATGCAAGAAATTGTAATACTCAGAACGCTTGGCGCTAAAAGCCGATTAATTAAAAACGCGACCCTGTATGAGTTTTTATTACTCGGCGGTTTAGCTGGCTTAGTTGCCGCATTTTTTAGTGATATAGCGCTTTTAATTGTGCAGCAACAAATGTTTGATTTAGCAGGTAAGTTACACCCACATATATGGATTATTGGACCGGTAGCTGGCGGCGTATTTGTGGCAGGTTTAGGTTATTTAATGATTGCCCGAACACTTAAACAAAACACCCAAGGATTAGTACGTACCCTAGGGTAAGCTTAAACTAACATGCTCCTGTAAATGCCCACCTAGTACGTGGGCATTTTTGTTTTTCTTTGTACTGGTAATTTATACAGTACTCTGGCATTATTAGCGTAATTTAAAAATAATAACAATGGAGCGCTGTTTGGCCATCATTTTAGGGATCGATCCTGGTTCACGTTTGACCGGATATGGTGTTGTTGCCCATCAAGGTTCTAAATTTACATACTTAGGCAGTGGCTGTATTAAGTTAGCCGATCATCCTTTTCCGGTTAGGCTTAAAATGATCTACCAAGGCATTACACAGCTTATTGAGCAGTTTTCGCCAGAAACCTTTGCCATTGAAAAAGTATTTATGGCGCACAACCCCGATTCAGCTTTAAAACTTGGCCAAGCTAGAGGCGCTGCTATTGTAGGTGCTGCAATGGCCGACTTGCCCGTATTTGAATATTCAGCTAGGCAAATTAAGCAAGCAGTAGTAGGTAACGGTGGCGCTGATAAAACTCAAGTGCAACACATGGTAAAAAATATTTTAAAACTACCTGGTACGCCACAAGCCGATGCAGCTGATGCACTCGCTATTGCGATTTGCCACGCTCACTCAGAACAAAATTTAATTAAACTAGCGGGCAGCGCAAGCAAAACCGTTAGAGGACGTTTAAGGAAATAATTATGATAGGCCGCTTAAATGGTATTTTAGTCGAAAAACAGCCACCAGAAATATTACTCGAAGTAAGTGGTGTAGGTTACGAAGTACAAATGCCAATGACCTGTTTTTACGATTTACCAAAAATTGGTGAAAATGCGATTGTTTACACTCACTTTGTAGTGCGTGAAGATGCTCAACTATTATTTGGTTTTAATAATAAAGTTGAACGTGCTTTGTTTAGAGAGCTATTAAAAGCAAATGGCGTAGGGCCAAAACTTGGCTTAGCTATTTTATCGGGCATGTCGGCAAAACAATTTGTAAGTTGTGTAAATAACGAAGACTCAACATCGCTTGTTAAATTACCCGGTGTAGGTAAAAAAACAGCCGAGCGTTTAGTACTCGAAATGAAAGACAGGCTAAAAGATTGGGGTAATGATTTATTTACGCCATTTAGTGACAGCGCAGTAATAGAGCCAATGAGCGATACGACAATTGCTAATAATGCAGCGGATGATGCCGTATCGGCACTGCTTGCATTAGGTTATAAATTGCCACAAGCTCAAAAAGCAGTAAAATCGATAAGTAAACCCGATATGTCTACTGAGGTTCTTATTAGAGAATCTTTAAAATCTATGTTGTGAGTAACCCATGATTGAAGCGGATCGCTTAATTGATGCGACTGAAAAAACAAATGAAGACTCTATAGATCGTGCAATAAGACCAAAACTTTTAGCCGACTACAGAGGCCAGCCTCATGTTAAGCAGCAAATGGAAATTTTTATTGAAGCTGCCCGAACCCGTGGTGAAGCGCTTGATCATTTATTAATATTTGGCCCACCTGGGCTTGGTAAAACCACGCTTGCAAATATTGTAGCCAATGAGTTACACGTAAGTATTAAAACAACATCAGGCCCTGTACTTGAAAAAGCAGGCGATTTAGCTGCTCTACTTACTAATTTAGAAGAGGGCGATGTACTGTTTATCGATGAAATACACAGGCTAAGCCCGCAAGTTGAAGAAATACTGTATCCCGCAATGGAAGACTACCAGCTTGATATAATGATTGGTGAAGGCCCAGCTGCGCGTTCTATTAAATTAGACTTACCTGCATTTACACTCATTGGTGCAACCACACGAGCAGGATCGCTTACATCGCCACTGCGTGACCGTTTTGGAATTGTGCAGCGATTAGAGTTTTATTCTGTAGAAGATTTATCGCACATAGTAGGGCGCTCTGCACATTATCTTGGTTTAGAAATGTGTGACGATGGCGCTACCGAAATTGCCCAGCGCTCGCGCGGCACACCACGTATTGCAAACCGCTTATTGCGCCGTGTACGCGATTACACTCAAGTAAAATCTGACGGCACAGTAAACGCCGATGTAGCTAAGCAAGCCCTTGATATGATTGACGTAGATAAAAGTGGTTTTGATTATATGGACCGCAAATATTTACTCGCCATAATCGAAAAATTTATGGGCGGCCCAGTAGGGCTCGACAATGTAGCGGCTGCTATTGGTGAAGAGCGCGAAACAATAGAAGATGTAATAGAGCCATTTTTAATCCAGCAAGGATTTATTCAGCGTACTCCACGCGGGCGCATAGTGTCTGACAGTGCATACCATCACTTTGGTTTACCTCCTAAAAAAGACTAGCCTATATACTTTACTTGCTGTGGTTTATAGCGCAGCAGGTAATTGTTTCAGTATCCCTTTGTTTCAAATTATTATACTCAAAACCTCAACACACTGTTGCAAATGTTATTTCAAAATACTAATACGCTTTATAGTTAACTGTTAATTCACAGGGCGTTAAGACTCGCGAGGCTATCCTGCGTACCATTCAAACTAGTAAGCGAATTACTTATTGTAAATTAGGTAGGGCAATTATTAGTTTATAAATAAAATATGTAG
Organism: Pseudoalteromonas sp. SG45-3; assembly: GCF_014164075.1. Lineage (NCBI taxonomy): Bacteria > Pseudomonadati > Pseudomonadota > Gammaproteobacteria > Alteromonadales > Pseudoalteromonadaceae > Pseudoalteromonas > Pseudoalteromonas sp. SG45-3. The sequence goes on from NZ_JACJEN010000027.1 coordinate 39,737, forward strand.
CGCGCTAAATTGCAGGCAAAAAAAAGCCCGCAAAAAATGCGGGCAAACAACAAGTTGAAGGAAGTAATCCAGGGGAACTACGTTTTACTAAATTTGGTTTTATCCAGAAAGAGTAAAACAATGTAATACGATAAAATATCCTATTACTAAGAACTTGGCTTAATGAAACTATCTCATTCAGTGCGCTAGCTCGGTATGGGAGAATAATACGTAAGTTTACTTTTTTGTTCAAACTAGAAAATTTGTATTTTCAGATTAGAAAAACTAATTTAGTGAATTTTATTGTTGTTTGAATCTTGTGCGTTAATTAATCGTTAAATTTATAAGTTTATGAAATTTATAACTTAAGTAATTTATTTCGTTATAGCTCGGTATTAGTTTTACTATTACGTGCAGGTGAGACTTATAGGTTTTGAGTGTTTATGCTCTTATTTTGAATAAACGGCGCATTTTATGACGTTTCATGTATATATTTACGCATATTTATAGTTAGCGAGTTTGTTTTAAAGTTTAAATAAAATACTGAGGCAAAGGGAAATGCTAACTAAAGCTGTTTTTTTAACGTTTTTTGTTGCCTATTCATAGCAATACCGTTGTCAGCTTGAAATGGACTAGATACACTAGATGCAACTTTTGGCCGTGTAAGCGGTCATATTTACACAAATTAACCAATTTGCCGTATTTTGAAATTATTTAGGAGTTTAACGTGGGATCAGGGCTTAATTTTTTAGATCTAATTTTAGAAGCAAGTTTGCTTGTTCAATTAGTAATGTTAGGGCTAGTTGCCATGTCTGTAATGTCGTGGACAATTATATTTCAACGTAAAAAAGCAATATCGGATGCGCTAATAAATGCTAAGAAATTTGAGCAAAAGTTTTGGTCGGGTATCGATTTAAGCAAATTATATAACGAGATATCGTCACGCAGCGGTCAGTCTCAAGGCATTGAAGCTTTGTTTACTTCGGGCTTTAAAGAGTTTGCTCGCCATAAAAAGAATACATTTCAAAGTGCGAGTATTGTTATGGAAGGAACGCACCGCTCTATGCGTGTTGCGCTTTCTCGTGAAATTGAAAAAATGGAATCTAGCCTATCGTTTTTAGCAACAGTAGGTTCTATAAGTCCGTACATCGGTTTGTTTGGTACAGTGTGGGGTATAATGAATGCCTTTATTGCACTAGGTGAAGTTAAGCAAGCTACATTACAAATGGTAGCACCAGGTATTGCAGAGGCACTTATTGCGACTGCTATGGGTTTATTTGCGGCGATCCCTGCTGTTATTGCTTATAACCGTTTTTCAAACAGTGTTGAAAAGCTTGAGTCTCACTATATTAACTTTATGGAAGAGTTTGCTAATATTTTACACCGTCAAGCAGCTACACAAATAGAGGCACAAGCGAATGTATCAGCGTAAAAAGCGCCGTCCGGTCGCAGAGATTAATGTAGTACCTTACATTGATGTAATGTTGGTACTACTTATAATATTTATGGCTACAGCACCGCTTATTACGCATGGTGTAAAAGTTGATTTACCTAAAATGGAAGAGTCTGATTTAGTTGATACTAAAGATACTCCGCCTATTATTGCCTCAATAGATGCACAAGGTAAATATTACGTGAGTGTAGGTACTGATCCAGAAGAGCCTATGGAAGCACTTGATGTGGCTGCGGTTATAAAATTACAGCTAATGAAAAACCCTGACGTGCCGGTAATGATTAAAGGCTCGGGTAAGGTGTCGTATCAAGAAGTATTATTACTAATGGATTTTTTGAAAAATGCAGGCGTACCATCAGTAGGATTAATGACTGAATCCTTTGAGGGGAAGTAGCTGTATGAATAGTTCAGTAGTAAAATCAATAGTACTTCATTTAGGGATTGGTGGATTTTTGTATGCTTCTGCAAATATTCATCCGCCAACACCTAAAGTAATGGAAGTAACGCTTAATTCGGCTATACCTACGCCAGATAAAGCGGTATCAGCCGTTACAGTTGATCAAAAACAAGTTGAGCAAAAAATTGCTGAACTTCAAAAGAAAGAAAAAGATAAAAAAAGTGCTGAAGATAAACGTATCCGTGATTTAGAACGCAGAGCGGCCAATGCACGCAAACAACGTGAATCAGAAGCACGTAATATTAAAAAGCTAGAGCAAGAGCGTAAAGCTAAAGAGAAAGAAAAAGCGCAAGCCGAGGCAGAAGCTAAAAAAGCACGTGCCATTGAGCAAAAAGAGCGTGCTAAAGCTAAGCAAGCCGAAAAGCAAAAGCAA
>NZ_JACJEN010000028.1:0-40142 GCF_014164075.1 Pseudoalteromonas sp. SG45-3
ATTCGTGTCTTACTAACAGCTTATAACACACCAAAACGGCGTTTAATAATGTTATTGGACAAAATTAGATTTCTACTCAAAGCACTAGAATAAATTTAACTTTTCCAATGACCGCTGTTCGCTCAAACCAGACCATTCTAATTGGCTATACAAGCTCAATAAACGTAATGGCTAATTGAAATATAATGACAAACACACCCAGCAATAACAAATAAGTGCCAAATTGCGTGGCTAAATTGGGTACTTTTAGCGCTGTAAAATAATGTACCTAAACTATAAAAAATGCCGCCGGCAAGTAGCCAGTAAAGTGCTTTTACATCAACACTTGAATAAAGCGGGTATACAATAGCCAGTGCAAACCAACCCATAAGCAAGTAGGTGGCGAGTGATATTTTTTTATTACCGTTTTTTACAAATACTTTGTACGCAACGCCTGCTAGTGCCACCGCCCAAATAAATGTAAGTGTGGCCCATGACCAAGCACCGGTTAATGAGATTAATAAAAAGGGAGTGTAGGTGCCGGCAATTAATAAGTATATGGCGCAGTGATCGCACTTTTTATAAAAGGCTCTTAAGCGCGGTTGAATACTGGCGTGGTACAAAGTGGACGACAAAAACAGCACAAATAGGCTGCTGCCGTAAATTGCAGTACTAATATATGCTTTAGTGCTGGTGGCTAGGCTAAATAAATCCCACATAACAAATGCGGCAAATATAATACCGAGTGCATGGCTGATTACGTTTAGTTGTTCTTCTTTTTTAGAATAGGGCGCTTCTAACGACATGACAGATCCTACCACTATTTGAATGAATTTTAGTGTACAAGTGTACGCTGAGTTTTTCAATATTATAATTTTTATATGAATACAATAATTTATTGTTTTTCATAAAGTTGAAACATCAATTTAACCAATGCGTAATTAATAAGACGTAAAAAAGTCGTAATAGTTCGTTAGATTACTGGTAATTCCTAAAAACAATTAACCGGACGAACAGTGAAAAACATGAGAAATAAATTAACAACACGGCCTTTTCTTAAACTTACTAAATTGTCTGTGGCGATGATTTGCGTTACATCAACAAATAGTTTTGCAGATCAAACCATAAATAAAGAACTTGATGAAATAGTGGTTGTTGCTCAAAAGCGTGCGCAATCAATACAAGATGTGCCCGTAACAATAAGTGCCTACGATGGCGACTTTTTAGAAAGCTTAGGTATTGGCGAACTAGATACTTTATCTGAAATAACACCAGGGCTTGTTATTCAAGAGCAAAGCCCTAACAACCCGGGTTTTGTAATTCGTGGTATTACGTCTGATAGTGGGTCGTCTCAATCATCCCCTCGTGTGTCTATTTATTATAACGGAGCAGATGTATCACGCTCTCGTGGCTCATACTTTGAGCTTTTTGATGTAGAAGGGATTGAAGTTGTTAAGGGACCACAAGCGACACTGTTTGGAACAGCAGCTTCTGTAGGTGCTATTAGTGTAGCAACACGTAAACCAGAAAAAGATTTTTCGGCTCAATTAAAAGCATCCGTTGGTAATTACTCAGCCAAAGGTGCTAGTGGCTTTGTAACGGGTGGCAATGATTTATTGCAAGGCCGTGTTGCTTTTACTTATCGTGAACGTGATGGGTTTATAAAAAATATTGCAGGAGATAGTAACTCCCAAAATCCGGCTGGGTTTAAGCAAGATGACATGCATGCTATTGAGCGTTTTTCTTATCGTCCGTCTTTACGTATTACACCTAGTGACGATGTAACGATTGATTTGGTGTATACGTATGAAAAAAATGATGACTCGGGTACATCTTTTAAAAATGGGCTTTATGCACCCACCGGTGGTGATACAAGTCCATATAGCTTTGTTGAAATGCCAGGTAGTCCGTATGCAGAGTCTGTGTTTGGAAAAAAAGACTTAGGTGTGGAGCGCACAGTTAACGATTTAAATTTGACTGTAAATTGGGATGTAAGTAACGATTTAACAATCACCTCAATTACTGCAGGGCGTAATTTTGATTCTTTAGAAGTGTTTGATGCTGATGGTACGCAAGCATGGTTTTTAGAATTTGCTGAAGCTGCTGAGGGCGACCAATTTAGCCAAGAATTACGCGCTGTTTATACGCAGAATAAGTTCACTAGTATTTTTGGTGTGAGTTACTTTGAAGAAGATGGTAGCCAGCGTATTCCATTTAGTACAGAGGAGTCTATATTTTTAAATTGCTTAGGCGTATTGGGTTCAGGTGTTCCTTGTATTAATAATGATGGTAGCGTTAATATTTTAACGCCAGTATTAACAGGTGGTGTAGTAAACGAGTTGCCATATTCACTAGAGTTTACAAACTATGGTGAAAACAAAGCGTACTCAGCGTTTGCTGATGTAACTTATGCTGCAACTGAGGCACTAGAGTTAACAGCGGGTCTTCGTTATATAAAAGAAGAAAAGCGCAGTGGCTATAGCTCTGCTGCACCCAATAGTGTTTTAACAAAAGCACCATTGTTTACGGTTGATACAAATGGTGAAACATTCTATGGCGATGCTGATTATGATGATTGGCTGCCACGTTTTAATGCGCTTTATATAATAAACCCTACTACAAATATGTATGCGACTATTTCAAAAGGGCGTCGTTCGGAAGTACTAGAAGTGAGTTCGGCTAACAACGAACAAGGGAATGTCGAAGCCTCTATATCAGAAGTTCCAGCGGAAATTATTTGGAACTACGAAACCGGCATTAAAGGCAAAGCGCTTGACGGGCGTTTAGATTACTCTGTCGCTGTATTTTATCAAGATTACTCTAACTTTCAGGTTACGTTACAGGATGATGAAGGCGTTGCGTTTTCTGCAGATGCGGGCTCTGCCACTAATGTTGGCGCAGAGGCTGAAGTAAGGGCGTTAATTAATAATGAGTTTGAGGTATTTGCCAATGCGGCTTACCTTGATGCTGAAATAGATGATGATAGTAATAACGGTAACCTCGCAGGCAATAAATTTAGATTACAACCAGAGTGGACGTTTAGTACGGGGCTGTTTTATTCAACAGAATTGTCGAACTCACTTAATTTAACGAGCTCTTTAATATATAGCTACCGCTCTGAAGTGTATTTTGAGCCAGCAAATGCGCCAATATCAGGCTTAGATATTAGCCAACCTGGGCTTGGATTAGTCAGTGCGCGCTTAGGAATTGCAAGTGATGATGATTGGGCCGTTAGTGTATTTGCCAGTAACTTATTAGATAAAGAGTATTTAGTTGATGCAGGTAATACTGGAGGGGGATTTGGCAACCCAACATTTGTTGCAGGGGCACCTCGCTTTGTTGGTATTGAGTTAACTCTCGGGTTTGGCGGACAATAATACATTTAACTACTTGATATTTTAATTGAGCCACTGCAAAGTGGCTTTTTTATGTGATCACGTTAAAGTGAATTTATATTAGGTAAAAATGAAACAAGATCTAAAAGCTGCTTTACTTACCGCCATTGTTTATCCTGGAGCGGGGCATTTTTCTTTAAGAAAACACCTTATAGGCGCTATTTTTGCGGGTGTATTCTCTGTTCTTTTAATTTTAACCTTTCAAGATATATTTGCGATTGCACAGTGTACTGCAAATGAAATTGTAAACGGAAAAATACCCATGTCGGTTACGGCCATTTTAAAAGCCGCGCAACAACCATCTAACGCCTGCGCTCAACTCGCTGAATATAAGTATGTACCTTTAATGATTATAATTTGGGTGCTGAGCATGATAGATGCATACCGTTTGGGCAGAAAAGCGCAACCCACTAAAAAATAAGCGACTTAATCAGAACTCGGTTTGGTTGGCTTATTAATATTTACTCTGATATTTAGCTATTATTGATGGCGGTAATAATTATTACCGCTTTTTCCATTTTTATACATATTTTTTGTAACCGAGATTTTTGCCTGCACCATGTAAACATCGTGTAAATACCTGTATATACCCAGTAAAATCCTCAAACCTCGTTAAATTGCTCACTTGTTGATACTTAGTTAATTAAAACCCTTCTCCTTGTTCCTTTTTATTCATTTAATGTTAATAAATGATACTTTTTACTCGCCAAATTAACTTTGTTTAACTGTTAAGTATTGGTTTTGTGTCAATTTATTACATCAAGCAATGACGACTGATAATTTCAATTTAAGGAAATACGATGAATAACAGTTCAAATAATCATAAAAGAAAGGATTTTAAAGTGGCGAGCTTATCGTTAGCTTTATTATTAGGATGCTCAACCATGGCCAATGCCGCTGTTGAGAAGTTAACGGTGAGTGGGAATCAAATTCTTGCAGGTGGAGATAACACAAGCTTTGCAGGACCTAGCCTATTTTGGAGTAATACGGGGTGGGGCGCTGAAAAGTTTTATACAGCACAAACAGTAGCAAAGGCAAAAACTGAATTTAATTCAACATTAATTCGTGCAGCTATTGGCCATGGTACGAGTACCGGTGGTAGTTTGAACTTTGATTGGGAGGGCAATATGAGCCGTCTTGATACTGTTGTAAACGCAGCTATTAGCGAAGATATGTACGTTATTATTGATTTTCATAGCCATGAAGCACATACCGATCAAGCAACTGCAATTCGCTTTTTTGAAGACGTAGCTACTAAATATGGGCAGTACGACAATGTTATTTATGAAATTTATAATGAGCCGTTACAAATCTCGTGGGCTAACGATATTAAGCCTTACGCAGAAACAGTTATTGATAAAATTAGAGCAATCGACCCTGATAACTTAATTGTGGTTGGTACGCCTACGTGGTCGCAAGATGTGGATGTGGCATCACAAAATCCGATAGATCGCGCCAATATTGCTTACACTCTGCATTTTTATGCTGGCACGCATGGTCAATCGTATCGAAATAAAGCACAAACTGCACTCGATAACGGTATTGCACTATTCGCCACAGAGTGGGGAACAGTTAATGCTGATGGCAATGGTGGTGTTAATATTAATGAAACCGATGCATGGATGGCATTTTTTAAAACAAACAATATTAGCCACGCTAACTGGGCTTTAAACGATAAAAACGAAGGTGCTTCGTTATTTACTCCAGGCGGTAGTTGGAATTCACTAACCGCATCAGGCACTAAAGTTAAAGAGATCATTCAAGGTTGGGGTGGTAGTACGGTTGCTTTAGACTCTGATTGCGATGGTATAAGTGATAGTAACGATCAGTGCGATAACACTCCCGCAGGTACAACGGTTGATAGTATTGGTTGTGCAGTAACTGACAGCGATGGTGATGGTATTAGCGATAGTGTTGATCAATGCCCTAATACACCTGCAGATGAAACTGTTAATAATGTAGGCTGTGTTGTTGAAGTAGTTGAACCACAAAGCGATGTGGATAACGATGGTGTGAATGATGATATTGATCAGTGCCCAGATACACCCGTTGGTACAAGTGTAGATACAAATGGATGCAGTGTTGTAAGTTCAACCGTTTGTAATGGCATTAATACATACCCTAATTGGGTGAACAAAGATTACTCAGGTGGTCCGTTTACTCACAATAACACCGACGATAAAATGCAATATCAAGGCAATGCATACAGCGCAAATTGGTATACAAATAGCCTTCCAGGAAGTGATGCTTCGTGGACGCTTATCTATAGCTGTAGTTAAACGCGTTAAATAAAATATGCGAAGAAGGTAAATAATACATTTACCTTCTTTTTAAAAGTATTAGCCTTTATAAACACTTTGGTGTTGATTAATGATGTTATAGCTTGGGGAGTTTATGTTATCTATATAGCGCCAATCGGTTGTGATTTGCTCTTTAGTAATCGTCAGTAACATATATCCACGGTGTGATAAGTCACAATAGTTTAAGTCGTTTATTAGCAATGAAAGCGAGTCAGCCATTTGCTTTGCTTGTGCTGTATTAAGCGCTAAATAATGCTCCATACCCGGGGATGTAACACCTGGTGTTGCAAACTCTACTCCTACGCTTTCGCCTTTTGCATTTTTTAATGTGCCATGCCACGCATTGTGCGTATCACCTGCAACTACAACTAGCTTTTTATTTAATGCAGTAACGCTTTTGTATAATGCTTCGCGCTCGCTTGGGTAACCATCCCACGCATCTAAATTGTAAGGCATTAAAGTATTTACGCGTGCGAGTTGCTCGGGTGTTACCGCTTTATTAGCTAAAACGGCTTTTTTAATGGCAACAAGCTCTTTTAACACCTGCGGTATTTTAGTGCGATCGGATTGCGAGAATATTTCAGTAGGTAGCCACATTTTAGTCATCAATACTTGCTGGCCCAATACTTGCCATTTTGCATTTGATTTAGTTATTGCACTGGTGAGCCAGTTTAGTTGTGTGTTACCTAGTAACTGCCTACTTGGATTATTTAAATCACTGGCAAAGCGCGCAACATCCACTTGTTTGGTCTCTAGGTTTTTATAGTCGCTGTAAGCGAGTTGTTTATCGCGTGCTATTACGCGAGTATCTAGCATGTGTAAGCTTATTAAATTACCAAAATCAAAGGTGCGGTATATTTGCGGGCTTTGTTCGCCCATTGGCGGCCTAATTGGCAGCCATTCGTAATAGGCTTGAATAGCTGCTGCACGGCGCTTAAAAAAGTCACCTTCATCAGGGGTATGATTTTCAGCACCACTTTTATAGGTATCGTTGGTAACTTCGTGATCATCCCATATTGCAATAAAAGGCGCTGCAGCGTGAAGAGCTTGAAGGCCTTGGTCTGTTCTGTAAATAGCATAGCGCTTACGATAGTCGCTAAGGGTAATAATTTCACCACTGTTATCGGCTGCTAATTGGCGGCCAATTTTTTCAGCATTTTCGGTAGCGTATCCGCCCATTGGGTATTCGTAAATGTAATCTCCCAAATGCAGTACCACATCTAAATCTTTTTGTTTAGCGGCATCGGTGTAGGCATTAAAGTACCCAGCAGGATAGTTTGAGCACGACACAACAGCCATTTTTACTTGTTCAATGTTATTTATTGGTAGTGTTTTAGCACGGCCAATTGGGCTTTGTGTATTTAAACCCATAAACCGATAAAAGTACTCTGTGTTTGGAGCAAGTTCTTGCACATCTATTTTTATTGTAAAGTCTCTGCTTTTATCTGTTTGTTCGCGCCCGCTGCGGATGATGTTTTTAAATTGAGAGTCACTTGCCAGTTCCCAAGCAGCAGTAACTTCAAAATTTGATTGAGAAGTAGTTGCACGTGTCCAAATTATTAAAGCATTACTGAGCGGATCGCCACTGGCTACACCGTGTTTAAATTCAATAGCCGATAGTGGTTTGTTTGTTAATGTTTGAGCACAACCTGTAATGGCACTCGATACTGCGACGGTAAATATGCTTGCTGCTGAGGTTTTTAAGAAATTTCGACGTGATGAAAGGGTCATACTGCACTTTTTGAATTATTTATAGTGGTGTGCACTTTAGCGGGTAGATATGACGTTTTTATAAACGCTAAATGTATTTAGTGTGACGGTATTAATACATTTAAACCCTTTTATTTATTAACTAAAAAGTAGTCAAAAAATTAAATTAAATGGTTAAATTAACAAGGTATGAATTTTTTAAATTAAAGAGATGCATGTAAAATTGTTTAATTACAGTTGCTTACGATTTATTTTTATGTTGGCACAACCCTTGAGTATGTAACTACGTCTAAACAATACACAAACAAGGAATACCATTATGAAACATTCAATTAAAATCGCTATGGCAAGTTTATTAGTATTAGGTTCTGCGCAAGTACATGCAACAGAAGTGGACCTAGATGTAACTGATATATTAACTCAAAGTGTAGCAAGCTAAGTAAAGCAAACCACAATCGAGCTTGAAAAATCACTAAAGGAAACGCTTTATTTTGATGCTAAAACTGTTTTAGAGGGTTTATTAGATGAGCCCGTTTTAACACATAGCACAACGCTTAAAAATACTGACACTAGTATAAAAAACGTAAAATAAATTATTTAAAGGATTAAAACGATGAGCAGTGAACTTGGATTGTTTGCATTAATGTTAGCACCCGTAGTCAGTATGATTAGCGCTTATTACTCGGTTCAAGTGTTTAAAGCTATGGGAGGTTGGTTTAATCTTTAGCCAATTATATAGCTGGTAATTAATTCGATTCATACAAAGCTGATCGACTTAGCAAAAGCGCACGTAAATAAAGGCAGAGTGTTTGAAAGAAGTAGACTTTATGAAACGTGCGATTTTTCCATTACCCATTTTTATGTTACCTGAAGGCTATACGCGATTACGCATATTTGAGCCTCGCTATTTAAATATGGTTAAAACCGCATTAAAAAACAATACAGGGTTTGTGCTTTGTACATTTGAGCACGACACGCCATTTAATATAAGCGCGCAAGGTTGCCTTGTTGATATTATTGATTTTGACCAAGACGACAACGATGTATTATTAATCGATGTGTTTGCTTCTCAAAGCGTTCAAATAAATGACGTTTATCAAGACGAGGACGAACTGCGACATGGTTTGGTGTCTTCTTGTAATACGCCATATTGGTATAAGGATTCTAACAACTCAGTTGGCGAACATGACTTATTGCATGATGCGCTTTTAAACGTGTTTAAAAGTAATCCGGAACTTAATTTACTGTACAAAAAAACTCACTTTGACAAACTGCCTTGGATTGCAGCCCGTTGGCTTGAGCTCCTACCTATTTCTATTGAGAAAAAACAGCAACTTGCGTTTGAAACGAACTTTGATAACTTACTGAATTTCCTCCATACTGTGATTAATAACGAATTTGCCTAAATTTTATGATCCTAAATTAATTATTGCCCGTATTACTTAATACAAAAGCAATAACGGGATAAATTATTATGGTAAGTCAACAACAATCACCACGTTGTGAACCTAATACAGGTAAGTACACTGCCATGCCAGAAACGCCGAGTAAAGAACTCATGCAAGCGCTTATAGATGTTGCACAGTCACGCGATAAAAAAGCATTTTCCTATTTATTTGAATACTTTGCGCCAAAAATTAAACGCTTTGGAATTAAGCAATTTGGTGTTGAAGCTCAAGCAATGGAGCTTGTGCAAGAGACGTTAACATCTGTTTGGCGTAAAGCACATTTGTATCACAGTGATAAAGGTGCGGCTACTACTTGGGTTTATACCGTTATGCGTAACGCTTCATTCGATATGCTTCGTAAAATGAAAAGTAATAAAGAAGAAAACATAAGCGAAGATATTTGGCCGTTATTAAACGAATCACAAGATACACATCACGAATACAGTGATCATTTAGAAGATAAACAAATTAAACGTTATTTAGACAAATTACCTATTGCTCAACGCGAAGTGGTAAGAGGCGTTTATTTTCAAGACATGTCGCAAGAGCAACTTGCACATCAACTTAATATTCCAGTAGGCACGGTAAAATCACGATTACGTTTGGCCTTGCAAAAATTACGTAATGAAATGGGAGATCAGCATGATTAAACATCACCCGAGTGAAACTTTACTGACACAGTATTGCGATGCATCACTTGCTACATCATTGAGTTTAGCCGTTTCTATACATGTAGATATGTGCCCTGTGTGCCAAGCTAAAGTAGCTAAAATTGAGGCAAGCAATGCAAACGCATTATTTAGCGAAGAGCCAGCGCAATATGAGAAACCTCAAGCTGAGCAACCTGAGTTACTTGAAGAATTTGAATTGAATGTGCTTGATATGATCACATCTGATGATTCTATCGACGAAGTTTATGAAGTAGAGCCTGTTTCTATTAAAGTTAATGAGCATAACTATCAGCTTCCACGTGCGCTAACGCGTATTTCTCACAGTAAATTTACCCAAGTGGGTAAGCTTGCGAGATCTCGTATTGCACTTGATGATGGCCCATTACGTTCTAGCTTGTTACATATTGATGCTGGTGGTGAAATACCAGAACACACGCACACTGGCTTTGAAGTTACTTTACTCCTAGATGGCGAGTTTAGTGATGAAGAAGGAAAATATGTCCCAGGTGACTTTATATGGCAAGATGGTAGTCACCAACATACTCCTTTAACAAAAGATGGTTGTTTGTGCTTTACAGTTGTCAGTAGTGCGCTACATTTTAATAAGGGCTTCAGCAAGTTACTAAATCCAATAGGTAATTTGATTTACTAAGAGAATTTATGCACACAGATATAATAAAAATAGGTATAAGCGCCTGCTTAGCAGGCGAAAAAGTTAGATTTGACACAGGTCATAAAAAGTCAAATTTCTGTATGGATGAGTTAGGTAAACACGTTGAATATACACGGTTTTGTCCGGAGGTAGCGGTAGGTTTACCAATACCTCGACCAACTATTCGCCAAGTTAAAGTGGGAGATACTATTAAAGTATGTCGCCCAGATGGCACTGGAGATGTAGGTCAACAACTTACCGAGTATGGTAAAAAAGTTGCAACAGAACAAGCTAAAGAGTTGAGCGGGTTTGTATTTTGCGCTAAAAGTCCAAGCTGCGGCATGGAGCGCATTAAAATATACAACGAAGCAGGCACGGGTAATACCTCTGAAGGCATTGGTTTTTTTGCTGAGCAAATAATGAAGCACAACCCATTATTGCCATGTGAAGAAAACGGTCGCTTAAATGACATGCATTTACGTGAAAACTTTGTAATGAGAATTTACGTATTTAAAAATTGGCAAAAGTTAGTACAAGAACCACTAACGGTTCACAAGCTTACTCAATTTCATTCTCAGTATAAGTATTTGTTGATGGCTCATAATTACCAAGCTTATCGAGATTTGGGTAATCTTCTTGGAACGTTCGTAGGTGATGATATAAATGCAGTTGCTGATGAATATATTTTAGGTTTGATGACGGGTCTGAAAAAGCCAGCTTCTCGCAGAAATAATTGCAACACCCTAATGCATTTACAAGGCTACTTTAAAAATGATTTATCAAAGGTTGAAAAACAAGAACTTCGTGATGCCATAGACGAATACCGCGAAGGATTGGTGCCATTGTATGTACCACTTACCTTGTTAAAACATCATTTGAAAGTTCATCCGAATGAGTACCTTGAAAAACAGGTGTTTTTTAACCCATACCCTCACGATTTAAAATTACGATTTGGTATTTAATGGATACATTATTTTGGTTTAGGCGCGATTTGCGCCTTTTTTCTAATGAAGCGTTAATCCAAGCGCTAAATAATGGCGCTAAACACGCCATTTTTTTTGTGTCTGAAAAGCAGTGGCAACAACACCAAGCTGCGCCTATTCAGATTGACTTACTCAAGCGCCGAGTTACTTATCTTCAATCACAACTTGCTGATTACGGTATTACTTTACATATTATTGAAGCGCCTAGCTTTTGTGATTGTACGCGCGAGCTTATTAACTTTTGTAAAGCAAACGATGTAAAACACGTAATTGCTAATACAGAATATGAGCTTAATGAAGTAAACCGCGATAAAGCAATTTTGCACGAATGCGATGAGCTTTCTATTACTTTTACTTTGTACGAAGGTGATTTAATTGCACCTGTTGGAACGGTCAAAAATCAAAGTAATGAAATGTATAAAGTGTTTACTCCATTTAAACGTGCATGGTTAAAGCAGTATCAAGATACACACTTTAGTTTGCCACAATGGCCTTTAACTTCTGACCCTATTGAGTTTGACGAGAGTGATTTACTAAAAAGTGATGGGTGCTCAGATAAGTGGCCGGTTGACGACGAAACACTCTCTACGGTAGTTGATAATTTTATATGCGACAAACTTACAAGTTACGACGACCAGCGTGATATTCCCAGTGTAAAAGGCACATCGGGTTTAAGCCCGTATTTAGCACTAGGTATTGTAAGCACAAAGCAACTGCTTATTAATATTCAGCAGCGTTATCCTGATATTTTAACTACATCAAAAAGTAAAACGTTTACGTGGATTAACGAGCTTGTTTGGCGCGAATTTTACAGGCATTTAATTGCTGAATTTCCGAAGCTTTCGCGCGGCGATAACTTTAACGAAAAGTATAATGCTGTAGTGTGGCGTAAAAGCGAAAGCGATTTTAAAGCATGGTGCGAAGGGCGTACAGGTTACCCATTAGTGGATGCAGCAATGCTACAACTTAAGCAAACCGGTTGGATGCATAATCGTTTACGAATGGTTGTTGCAAGCTTTTTAACTAAACATTTATTAATAGACTGGCGTAAAGGTGAACGCTTTTTCATGCAGCACTTAATTGATGGCGATTTAGCCTCAAATAATGGTGGTTGGCAGTGGGCTGCAAGTACGGGCTGTGATGCTCAGCCTTATTTTAGAGTTTTTAATCCTATCAGACAAAGCGAGCGCTTTGATCCAACGGGCAAGTTTATCCGTAAGTATTTGCCAGAGCTTGAAAACGTGCCAGATAAACACATTCATTTTCCACACACTTATTTAGCCGCAACAGGCAAAGATAAGGAATGTTACTGGCCAGCAATAGTTGATCATAAAGCGGCACGAGAACGTGCACTTGCTGCATTTAAGGTGTGATATGGATAACCAGTTACCAGTAGATAAATTTGTTGAAATATACCAACAGCTTGATAGCACTAATCTTGATTTATTGAGTGATATTTACTGTGACAACATACAGTTTATAGACCCGATGCATGAAATTAACGGCATTGTAGAATTGCGCAGGTACTTTGCTAACTTATACAGCAATGTTAAGCATTGCCAGTTTGATATTAGTGATTCGTTTAATAGCGGTAACAATGCTTTTATTTATTGGACTATGCATTATGCACATCCAAAGCTTTCATCAGGTAAAACTATCTCGGTAGCCGGTCATAGTAAGCTTATTTTTAAAGATGGCAAAATTATTAAGCACAGAGACTACTTTAATGTGGGCGAGTTGTTATACAAACACATTCCTTTACTTGGTAGCGTTATAAAGCTAATTGATAAAAGGGCAGGTTAATTATGATCACACTTATAACGGGTGCTACATCAGGTATTGGCGAGCAGCTAGCAATTAAGTATGCACAGCTAGGAGACACTGTTATAGCTTGCGGCCGTAATAGTGATAAGCTCGCCGAGCTTGCTAAATACGACAATATCCAAGCATGTAAATTTGATGCAACTAACCTGCAAGATATAAAAGAGTCGACAGTTGGCTTTCCTCATTTTGACCGTGTTATTTTAAACGCTGGTAATTGTGAATATATAGATGATGCGCGCAACTTTGATAGCGCGTTGTTTGAGCGTGTAATAAACGTTAACTTACTTTCTATGGGATATTGCCTTGAGGCGTTACTTCCTAAAATAAATCCAGGCGGCCAACTTGTTTTGGTCAGCTCAAGTGTTACTTACCTTGCGCTACCTCGTTCAGAAGCTTATGGCGCATCAAAAGCGGGTGTAAGTTACTTAGCAAAAAGCTTAGCGGTTGATTTAAATGATGTTGATGTGACTTTAGTTCATCCTGGGTTTGTAAAAACGCCACTTACTAATAAAAATGATTTCCCGATGCCTATGGCCGTTACTGCTGAAAAAGCAGCTGACTACATGATTAAGGGTATTCAAAAACGCCGCAAAGACGTTCATTTCCCTTATCGTTTTACACTTATATTAAAAGCTTTACGCATTTTACCACTGCCGATTTGGCTTAAAATCGCAAAAGGATTAGCCCGTTGAAAAAAATAGCAATAATAGGAACTGGTGTATCTGGTTTAACATGTGGGCATTTGCTTCACAAACATTACGATGTAACCGTATTTGAAAAAAATGATTACATAGGTGGCCACACAGCAACGGTTGATGTTGATGTGTGTGGCATCAAATACGCAATAGATACAGGCTTTATTGTATTTAATGACCGAACTTACCCATATTTTGAAAAGCTACTTTCGCGCATTGGTATTGATAAACAAACAACCCAGATGAGCTTTAGTGTGCATAACGAAGCCACTGGTTTTGAATACAATGGACATACGTTTACAAGCTTATTTGCACAGCGTCGTAATATTTTTAGACCTAAGTTTTGGCGATTATTGTACGACATTGTTAGGTTTAACAAACTGTGCAAAGCAATGCATGAAAAAGGTGATTACCAGTCTGATCAGTCATTAGGGCAATTGCTTAACGATAACCAGTTTAATGACTTTTTTAAATACCATTATATTCTTCCTATGGGCGCGGCTATTTGGTCTACCAGTATTAAAGAAATGGAAAACGTAGGCGTTGAGTTTTTTGTTAAGTTTTTCTTTAATCACGGGCTTTTAGATGTAACCAATAGACCACAGTGGTATGTAGTACCAGGAGGCTCTCGTCAGTACATTAAGCCGCTGATCAGAGGTTTTGCCGACAAAATTAACCTCAATACAAATATTAAATCAGTTACGCGTCAAAATGATGAAGTAACAATAGAGTTTGCCAATGGTGAGCAAAGTAAATTTGATAAAGTAATATTTGCTTGTCATTCAGATCAGGCGCTTGCACTACTGGGTGATGCTACTGAGCAAGAAAAGTCAGTATTGGGTGCAATAGCTTACACTGAGAACTCAGTGGTGTTGCACACCGATACAAACCTTTTACCAGATAGAAAAGCGGCATGGGCGAGCTGGAACTACCTACTTAACAACAACACTGATAAAGCCGCAGTTGTTACTTACCAAATGAATATTTTGCAAGGTATACAATCAGATACGCAGTTCTGTGTAACGCTTAACCATCTTGAAGGAATAAGCCAAAGTAAAATTTTGCGCGAGTTTACTTATCACCACCCTGTATTTAACCAAGAGTCTATTGCGGCTCAAAAACTTAAACACAGTATTGACGGACACAACAATAGTTATTTTTGTGGCGCTTATTGGTACAATGGTTTTCATGAAGATGGCGTACACAGTGGTGTAGATGTAGCCAAGCAACTTGGGGTCGAATTTGACTAGTGCAGTGTATTTAGGCGATGTTAAACATCGCCGTTTTGCTGTTAAAGAACATCGCTTTAGTTACCCTTTATATATGATGTGGGTAGATTTAAATAATCCTCAACAACTAAATGGTGTGCATAAACACATAGGTACGTCAGGCTTAAAGGCGTTAAAGTTTAATGAAGCTGATTATCTTAAAGGCACCTCACAGCTTGCTAAACGTCCTCTTATTGAGCGTGCACACGAACAACTTGCCAATTTAGGTATTACTGAAACCTTTACTCATATTTACATGCTTGGGCAACTTCGTTGTTTTGGTGTATATTTTAGTCCTGTTAATTTTTACTTTTTTGGTCATAACGACACCTGTTTTAAATGCATGATTGCTGAAGTAAGTAATACACCATGGAACGAACGTCATTATTATTTAGTACCTTTAGAAAAAAAAGTGAACTTTAAAAAGGTTTTTTCCGTATCACCTTTTATGAATCTAGATATGAACTATCATTGGCATGTTAAGCAATCGCCTGATAAAACATTGATACACATTGAAAATAAGCGAAATGAAGAGCTATTATTTGATGCTACACTTCGCTTAAAGCGTAAAGAACTTACTAAAGAAGAAGTTAATAAGTTATTTAAACGTTTTCCGGCCATGACATGGTCTATTTTCAAAGGTATTTATTATCAAGCGTTAAAGTTGTTTATAAAACGAGTTCCTTTTTTAGGTCACTCAGGCAAGCCATAAAGCACATAGATAGTCAGGACAATTAATAGGTATTTCAATGGATAAAGTGTCGAGCTTAAATTGCGAACAAAGCACAAACTGGTTAACTAACATATATAAAAAATTAGTGACTAAAGCCTTTTCGTCAATTGAAACAGGCCAAGTTATTTTAGTAGATGCAAACGAGCGTACAGTTTTTGGTGACCCATCCTCAGCGCTAAAAGCAACGATTATAGTAAACGATAAAGCTATGTATAAGGCATTTGCATTATCTGGGAGCGTTGGCGCTGGTGAAGCGTATATTTTGGGGCATTGGTCTTGTGACAACTTAACCTCTTTCATTGAGATATTTGCTATAAATGAGAAGCAACTTGATGAGTTTGAGAAGAAATTCGCATTTTTTAGTAATATTGCACACCGGTTTAATCACATAAAAAATAAAAATTCTGAATCGGGCTCTAAGAAAAACATCGTTGCTCATTACGACTTAGGTAATGATTTGTACGAATCATTTTTGAGTAAAGAAATGCTTTATTCAAGTGCTGTATATCCTACAAAAGAAGCGACACTTGAAGAGGCTCAGCAATACAAGCTTAAACGCATTTGTGAGCAAGTTGAGCTTCAAAAAAATGATTCAGTAATTGAAATTGGTACAGGGTGGGGGGCTTTTGCTATATATGCAGCCACACATTACGATTGCCATGTAACAACAACAACCATATCTGATGAGCAACATGATTATGTCGCTAATAAAATTTCAGAACTTGGTCTAGAAAGTAAAATTACATTACTTAAGCTTGATTACAGGCAATTGAAAGGAAAGTACGACAAGCTTGTTTCTATCGAAATGATAGAAGCGGTAGGCCATGAGTACTTACCTAGCTTTTTTACCCAATGTGGTGAATTGTTAAAAGATGATGGTGCCATGCTCATACAAGCCATAACTATTGGCGATCAGCGTTATAAGCATTACTTAAAAAACTCTGATTTTATTCAGCAGTATATTTTTCCAGGCGGGTGCTTGCCATCACTTAACGAAATGAGTGAGCAGATTAAAAATAATACCGACATGGTAATTCATACTGTTAATGATATTGGTGCACACTACGCAAGAACATTAGCAGATTGGCGAACCCGTTTTATAAAAAGCTGGCCTGATTTGGACCGCTCAAAATTTGATGAACGTTTTTATCGTTTATGGTTATTTTATTTTGCTTATTGCGAAGGCGCGTTTAGAGCCAGAGCAACAAGTACGGTGCATTTAATGGCGCGTAAACCACGTTTTGTTAGCGATAACGATGATATTGCGCTCGGTTACTAATTTTGTTTTATTTCAAGCAGTGTGGTTTTTATCATTGCTGCTTGAAGCTGATTCGCTACTTTTTAGCGGACTGATTATTGTTTTAATGTTTTGGTTGTCAAAACAAAAAAAACAAGACACCTTACTTCTAATTAAAGTCCTACCTTTAGCACTATTATTAGAATTTATAGCGGTAAAGTTAGGCTTGTTAGAGTTTAAAGTTTATCCCTTCCCTCTATGGCTCGTCTTTTTATGGGCTGCGTTATTACTTTCTTTAAATACCTCAATGGTTTTTTTGAGTAAATTAAAGCTTTGGCAGGGCTTTTTAGTATGCATGGCTTTTGCGCCAGCAAGTTATTGGGCTGGGGCGCGCTTTGAAGTAATAAGTTTAGGTTTACCTTTATGGCAGTTTTGGCTCGTTTACGGTGCGCTTTGGTCTACAGTGTTTACTGTTATTCTTTTTATAAACCAAAAAATCAAGTTATTCATCAATCGCTGATCGCCCACAATTCCCATTTCGTAACATTACTCATTGACTCAAGGGAGCTTATTTTGAAATTTTTACTAAAGGCAGTTACTTTTTATTTGCTTACAACTTCAATTGTTTTAGCTAACACACAGTTTTACAAAGTAGGCGAAGCACGAATGGAGTATTTATTTTGGGATGTATATGACGCGGTTTTATTTACCCCTTCAGGTAATTACAGCGCAGGAACGCATCCTATTAAATTTAAACTTACCTATTTACGTGACTTTGAAGCTAAAGAAATCGTAAAAGCAACAAATGAGCAGTGGGAGCATATTGGAAAAAAAGAGCTAGCAGACAAATACGACAGTAAATTATTGTCTATTTGGCCTGATATTAGACAAGGTGATTCGCTAACGTTAGTCACAAATGAGCAGGGTATGAGTACTTTTTATCATAATGATGAAAAAATTGGCGAAATAAATGAACCTCAATTTTCGAGTGATTTTTTAGCCATTTGGCTGGATGAAAAAACCTCAGAGCCGAAACTACGAAAGCAACTATTAAGGAATTAATATGAATGTATTTAACGCGTTTAAAACAGCTCTTGTATGCTTATCTGCTTTGTTGCTGATAAGCTGTTCGGCACCAAATGTAGAGCATTATAAAAATACATCGCCAAACTTTGACTTTAAAACATTTTTTAGTGGAAATTTGAAAGCCTACGGTGTTGTACAAGACTTTAAGGGTGAATTGACCCGCAAGCTTGTCGTAGATATGAATGCGAGCTGGGATGGTAACCAGGGCGTTATTGAAGAAGACTTTGTTTATGACGATGGCGAAACTCAAAAGCGTATTTGGAAAATAACGTTAAACGAAGACAATAGTTTAACGGGTTTGGCAGATGATGTTATAGGTACTGCAAAAGGTAGAAGTGATGGCAGCGTATTTCATTGGAATTACGATGTAGAGCTTCCATACGATGGCAGTACTTTAAAAGTGAATTTTGATGATTGGATGTACCTGGTTACACAATCGCGCTTGATAAACCGCACATCTATTGTTAAGTTTGGAGTCGAGGTCGGGGAAGTGACCTTAGTGATCGAAAAAATATAGCTTATTTACCCAGTTGCTTAACTTGCGCCAAAATTGTACTCAAATTAAGTCTTTGTTAACCCAACACGCTGTATTTTACAGAGAATTATTTAAATTTTACTCATTTTTTAAGAATTTAAGCAAAAAATGCAATTTGCTGTTGCTAACTCTTTAAAAATGCATAAAGATAGGTTTTGCGAAGGCAAAATAATAACGAATAGGAATCTAACAATGAATAAAGCTCAATTAGTTGAAAAAATTGCTACTGATGCAGAAATCTCTAAAGCCGCTGCTACTCGTGCTCTTGACGCGTTTACAGGTGCTGTAACTTCTTCTTTAAAAGAAGGTGATTCAGTAGCATTAGTTGGTTTTGGTACTTTCTCAGTAAAAGAACGTGCAGCTCGCACTGGCCGTAACCCACAAACGGGTGCTGAGATCCAAATCGCAGCGGCAACTATCCCAAGCTTTAAAGCAGGTAAAGGTCTTAAAGACCAAGTAAACCCTTAATAGGTTTAACGAATTAAATTAAAAAAAGAGCTAATTAGCTCTTTTTTTTTATGTTTAATAAAGACATCAATTGATGCCTTTATATTATAAATTTATGCTTTTAAGGCTTTATCGCCTCGACCAATGCCAACAGCGCCAGAACGTACAACTTCAATAATATCGGTTTCATGACGAAGAGTGTCTAAAAATGACTCTATTTTGTCTGTACTGCTCACTAGTTGTAGACTATAGCTTTGTCGGCCCATATCTAAAATAGCACCTTGGAACACATCAACTACTCGCGTAACCGCTGCACGAGTCGTCTCGTCTTGAGCAAATACCTTAACAAGCAATAGCTCACGTTCAATGTGACTCATTTCTGTTAAATCGATAATTTTAAGCACGTCGACTAATTTGTTAACCTGCTTTGTAATTTGCTCTACAACTCTGTCATCACCCATAGTGGTAATGGTAATACGCGACAATGATTGATCGTCAGTTGTGCCAACAGTTAGGCTGTCGATGTTATATGCACGTTGTGAAAAAAGCCCAACAATACGTGATAGGGCACCTGGTTCGTTTTCTAATAAAATAGATAAAATACGACGCATTATGCTTTTACTCCTTTACGTAACCACATCTCATCAATGCCGCCTAACTTAATTTGCATTGGGTATACATGTTCTTTTTCATCAACGTTTATATCTAAAAAGACTAATCGGTCGTTAATTGACATTGCTTTATCGATAGCAGGTTGTAACTCATCTTGTGTGTTTACTTGTATGCCTACATGGCCGTAGCTTTCAACTAACTTAACAAAATCAGGTAGTGAATCCATGTAAGATGATGAATGACGTCCACCGTAAACCATGTCTTGCCATTGGCGTACCATACCTAAAGAGCGGTTATTAAGTGATACAACTTTTACCGCTAGGTTGTACTGTAAACAGGTTGATAGCTCTTGAATATTCATTTGAATAGAGCCATCACCCGTAATACACACAGACTCTTTATCAGGAAAGGCTAGCTTTACGCCCATTGCAGCAGGTAAACCAAAGCCCATGGTGCCTAAGCCGCCTGAGTTGATCCATTGACGAGGATGCTTAAATGGATAATATTGCGCTGCAAACATTTGATGCTGACCAACGTCAGAACTTACGTAAGCGTCGCCATTAGTAGCTTTATAAACCGCTTCAATTACAGCTTGTGGCTTAATTTTGTCGCCATCAGTGTTGTAGCTTAAGCACTTTTGTTCGCGCCAGCTGATAATTTGTCGCCACCAATCTTCTTGCGCGCTGCGGTCTATTTTAATTGGGCTTTTATCAATACCCGCTTGTAGTTGTTCAAGTACGGTTGCTAAACAACCTACAACTGGTATGTGTGCTTTAATTGTTTTAGATATTGAAGTTGGGTCAACATCAACATGAACAATTGTGGCATTAGGGCAAAACTTTTGAACATTATTAGTTACCCTGTCATCAAATCGGGCACCAAGCGCTAAAATCACATCGGCGTTAGCCATTGCTTTGTTTGCCTCAAGCGTGCCGTGCATGCCTAACATACCTACAAAGTTTGGATGCACACCTGAAATACCACCCAATCCCATTAGTGTATTTGTAATGGGGGCATTTAATGATTCAACTAAATGCGTTAATTGCTCTGATGTATTTGAAATGACAATACCACCACCAGAGTAGATAACCAGTTTTTTGGCCTCTAAAATAGCTGTTACGGCTTTGCGAATTTGTTTTGAGTGCCCTTTAGTATTAGGGCTGTAAGTTCTCAGCTCGGTGGTTTTAGGAAATTCGTATTCAAACTTAATAGCAGGGTTAAGCATATCTTTTGGAAGCTCAACAACGACAGGACCTGGGCGGCCAGTGCTAGCAATATAAAAAGCTTTAGCTAAGATTGTAGGGATGTCTTTAGCACTTCTACAGTTAAAACTGTGTTTAACTACAGGGCGAGAACAACCCACAATATCGGTTTCTTGGAATGCATCGTCGCCAATCAAATTTGTAGGCACTTGGCCTGATAACACAACCATAGGAATTGAATCCATGTAGGCCGTTGCAATACCTGTAATACAGTTTGTAGCGCCAGGGCCTGAGGTTGCAAGTACAACACCAACGTCTCCAGTAGCGCGGGCATAGCCGTCAGCCATATGTGTTGCAGCTTGTTCGTGACGTACTAATATATGTTCAATGTCATCTTGCTGAAAAAGTGCATCATATAAGTCTAAAACCGAACCACCGGGATAGCCAAATATGTATTTTACCTTTAACTCTTTTAATGCCTGAACTACTAGTTCAGAACCATTATATTCTTGTTTGCTCATCCTCATTCCTCTGTGCGCTTTTTTATGCATAAAAAAACCCCCGCGTAGTGCGAGGGTTTTTAAAAAGCAGTATCACCTTTTAATACATCCCCGCTGGGCTTATAACTAAGACCAGTACGAGTACGACTAAAAGGTTAATGTGTGTGTTCATAGTTTTTACTCTACTTAGCAAAACACTGCTTTTAAATTAAAGATTTTGTATAGGTTTATTTTTAAGGGTTTTGAGCCTTTATGTCAACCTTGAAAGCTGTTTTTTGCATTTTAAATTCGTTTTGTGGCTTTTTTTTAATTTAAAGCTGCAGGAAGCCTGTGTTTAATTGAGTTTACTGGCAGAAATTATGCATTTAAGGTTGTAAGTTCGATTTTAGATATAAAAGAGTGTGAGAGACCATTAGCTTTAATTGCATATGTTAACTATATGTTTTTATCGCATGTTTAAATTTCTATTATTAGGTATGATTGCTACATAATTATGTTTGAGGAAAACACAGTGAAAAAAGTGACGTTAATTGCGCTTTTAACTACGCTATTAAGCCCTATGGTGGCGGCTAATAACTTAAGTCCGCATGATGTTGGCATAACTAACGAAGAGCGTATTTTATATTGGCTTAAAAAAAGAGACCAAATATCTTCAAGTGAGTTAGATAGTTCATTTAAGTCATATATGAGTAACAAAGACGTTGCCAATCACTCAATTAAAAATGGCTTTAGGCAATTTAAATCCTCTTCCAACTTTTTTTCAAACACAAATAAACAACAGGTCGCTTTTTCAACGTCGCTAGTGCCAGAACAAAGCGTTAATGATGTAAAAGTGTTAGCTATTTTAATTGATTTTCCTGATCTTAAACATGACGACAATCAACTTGTAGAGCAAGACACCGACATGTTTTACGCTGATTATTCAACTGAGCACTATCAGCAAATGCTTTTTAATACTCAAGGTTATACAGGCCCTGATGGACAAAGCTTAAAAACGGCTGCTGATTATTATAAAGCGGCTTCGGGAAATAGCTTAAACTTTAGCGGGCAGGTATATGGTTGGGTAACCGCTAATAGCAATGCAAAAATATATGGTGAGCGCCAAGGCAGTACACGGGATATAAATGCGCCCGCTTTAATTAAAGAGGCTGTGGAGAAAGCAGTTGCAAAGTTTAATATTAATTTAGCGGATTATGACTTAACTGATTTAGATGATATTGATGGCGACGGTATCCTTAATGAACCTAATGGCATTATTGACCATGTAATGGTATTTCATTCAAGTATTGGCGAAGAAGCGGGTGGCGGTTACCTAAGCACCGATGCTATTTGGTCGCACCGCTACTATGTATTTGATGAAAATAGCGGGCCGAGCGAGATTGCAGGCAGCAACATTAAGCTCTTTGGTTATACCATTAACCCTATTGATGCCGGGATTGGTGTGGTTGTGCATGAGTTTGGGCATGATTTAGGATTATTAGATGAATACGACTTACAATCTAACACGGTAGGTGAGCCTGTCGCATCTTGGTCAGTTATGTCGACAGGAAGTTGGGCTGGTTCGCCAAGAGGCTCAGAGCCAGTTATGTTTAGCCCTTATGCGCTTGAATATTTACAAAAGCGGTACCAGGGTAACTGGGTTAACCAGCTTACGCTTGATATGGATGAGATAGAGGCTAACTCACAGCAAACATTAATTAATACTGCGAGTACTTCACAACAGCAAAATCAAATAAAAATAACACTACCACCAAGGCTCGAAAAATTTAGGGATCCAGTTGAAGGTGATTTTCAATACTATTCAAATACGGGCGACAATATTAGCAATAGCTTAGTTAATACAATAGCGCTACCAAGCACAACTGAGACACTTACTTTAAGCTTTATTGCATATTACAGTATTGAGCGCGATTACGATTTAGTTCAAGTAAAAGTAAATGGCGAGCCAATCGCGAGTAATTATACGCAAGCGCTTAATCCATACTACGGTGATATTGGTCCGTATATCTCAGGTGATTCATTTCTTAATAGTGATGCTAAGCAACCTAACGGCTATTTGACCCATAAGTTTGATTTATCAGCTTATTCTGGGCAAACAATTGATTTAAAAATTGAATACATAACAGATGCGAACACACATTATTATGGTTTTGTTGTTGATGATATGCGCATTGAGCAAAGTGATACTTTAATTTGGCAAAATAATGCACAAGATCAAGTTCACACTGAGTTTAATGGCTTTGAAAAAGTAGGTAGTTACACATATGCATCGCCATCACATTACTATCTACAACTGCGTTCATACACAGGCGTTGACAGTAGCTTACAAGCTGAGCAGTACTCACCAGGCTTATTATTGTGGTACAGCAATGAATCTCAAGCAGATAATAACACTACCGAGCATCCAGGTAGTGGTTTTGCATTAGTGGTAGATGCCGATCAGCGTTCAATAAATAAGGGCAGTACGCAAACTCCGGCTGCTTCAGCAATTCAAATACGTGATGCTGCTTTTAGCCTATATCAACAAAGGGCAGGGTTAGGTGATGATGATTTATCAGCTATCACCGGGTTTACTGATAAAACCGATTATAGCTTTGAAGCGCAAAAACCATCGGGTGTTGTGCTTCCACAGGTTGGTTTTGGCTTTAATATTATAAGCCAGTCAGCAGACAGTGAAGATATAGAAGTAGAGCTTACTTACGATGTTACTAAGGGAATTAATTTTACTAAAAACGGTTTAACCGTTAATTTTAGTGTAGAAGGTTTTGCACTTACTCCTGCGGACAAATTTACGTGGAGTTTTGACGATGGAAGCTCCAGCACAGAGTTAACGCCTACTTATGAATACCAAGACTATGGCACTTATAACGTTGAGTTTATGGCAGATAATGGTACTTCACAGCAAGTCGCTGTAGCACAAGTTACATTAGTTGAACCATTAACTGTAAATGAAATTGAATATGTAATAAACCAAGGAGCTTTAACAGCTGAGGCATCGCTTACAGGTGGAATCGCACCGTATACTTATAATTGGCAGCTAGGAGATGGAAGTACTTTAGCGACTCAATCGCTTACGTATAATTATTTGTACTCTGGCGATTACCAAGTAACGCTTATAGTGACAGATGACGAAGGCACTGAACAATCAAAAGCGATTGATGTAACTGCTAATGTTCCGCTTAGCATAAACGCAAACGTTACAGTTAGTGATTTAAGCGCACAATTTAATGCCCAAGTAACCGGCGGCTTTAATAGTTATACTTACAGTTGGGATTTTGGTGATGGCAGTGCGTTATCAAATTTACAAAACCCAAGGCATACTTATCAAGCTGACGGGACTTATAACGTAACGTTGAATGTTACTGATACTCAAACCAATGATACTTTTACTCAAGAGTTATCTGCTACTGTACAAAAACAACAAAGTAGTTCGGGTTCAAGTGGCGGATCACTGACGGGTTTATTAGGATTATTACTGTTAAGTTTATTTAGGTTTAATACTAACCTGCATAAATACACTAGGTTAGTAAACGCAGTTAGCAAACACAAAAAAGCCCGCTAAATTAGCGGGCTATTTAAATTAATAACAAATATTAATTATAAACGGTTAATTACTGATTGAGTGAAATCAGTTGTACCGTGGCTGCCACCTAAATCGCGAGTTGTACGGTCGCCTGATTTAATTACATCAGCAACAGCACTACGAATACGCTCTGCAGTATCGCCCATATTTAAATGCTCAAGCATTTGAATAGACGCTAAAATTACAGATGTTGGGTTAGCTAGGTTTTTGCCAGCAATATCTGGTGCACTACCGTGTACAGCTTCAAAAATTGCAGCGTCTTCACCAATGTTAGCACCTGGAGCCATACCTAAACCGCCAACTAAACCAGCACAAAGGTCAGATAAAATATCACCAAATAAGTTAGTCGTAACAATTACGTCAAACTCTTCAGGTGTCATTACTAGCTTCATACATGTTGCATCAACAATCATTTCATTTGATTCAATTTGTGGGTAACGCTCAGCTACTTCACGTGCTACTTTTAAAAACAAACCAGATGTTGATTTTAAAATGTTAGCTTTATGAACTGCAGTTACTTTTTTACGACCTTCGCGTACCGCTAGCTCGTATGCAAAAGTTACGATTTTTTCTGCGCCTTCACGCGTAATTATCGATTTTGCTTCTGCTTCATTCCCGTCTTCACTTACTACTTGGCCAGCACCTGAGTACATACCTTGAGTGTTTTCACGAATAGTGATGATATCAATATCGTCGTAACGCGCTTTAGTACCAACAAATGATTTAACTGGACGTACGTTAGCGTATAAACCAAATTGCTTACGAAGTGTTACGTTAATAGATGTAAAACCTTCACCTACAGGCGTAGTTAATGGGCCTTTAAGAGTGATTTTGTTTTTAGCAATTGTATCAACTGTTTCTTGCGGTAATAACTCACCTGTTTTTTCAAGTGCAGCTAGGCCAGCATCAACAAATTCATAATCAAAGTCGCAACCTGCGGCTTTTAATATTTCAAGTGCTGAGTCGATAATGCTCGGACCGATGCCGTCGCCTTTGATCACTGTGATGGTTTGTTTGGCCATTGACTTTTCCTTTAAAGAGTTTGATTTGCACATAAATTATTACTCTGAGAGAGTAACCGCTTGTTAGAACATTTATGTGAACGTGCTTGAAAATTTAAGGGCGCATTTATACCAATTTATCACCCATTTTGCTAGTTTATACAAAAAATACTGGGTATACACGAAAGTTATAATGGGTATAAAGACATAAAATAGCTTCTAATAAACTAAATACTATTAAACAACTCAAGAGATTCTAATTGTTGATAAAAATCAGCTTGGTTATGCCACTTGAGTATTTTTAGCTGTTCATTTAACGTTTGCTGCTGCCACGGAGTTAGCGAAAGTTCTGGTTTAAACACATTTTGAGCAACAACCTTAAGTGTGATCCAAAGTTTATGGGCCTCAGTTAAGTGCTTTTTAGGTGTTTGCTCTGCTTCTAAGAGTGCTGCTGTCCATGGGTTATCACTCAATAAAAGAGTAAGCTGTTGTGTTAGTTGTTCGGTGTTAATTGCATTTACCCCAAAAAAGGAGCAGATAGGGGCACTCAATGTTTTATTTGGTGTGTCGTCAATCAGCGTTTTACGAGAAAGCTGTGTACCGCACTGCGTTAATAAAAAATGGGCGTAAGCGTATAAAGGTAAAGTAATGTGCTCAAACTGGTCATTGTCATTTTTACTAACCAATAAAGCCATTATTTTTACTAATCCATTTAATCTGTTAGTCACGTAGGCTTGCAATGGATGTGGGGTAACATTAACTAATTGTTCAAAAACAACCCGTTGAATTATTGCAGGTGCATTATAATAACCGACCATAGATAAACTATGTTTTAAGTCTTTTGCGGGCTGATGTTCTTTATTATATGGTTTTACTGCCTCGCATAAATTAGCAATTACGAGAGGGTGAGGCGCCATCAGCAGGCTTAATCCTTTATAGCTGTATTCGTGCTGTAACTTAATATTACTTATTAGCTCAAGTAAAGATTGTGCCTTATCAACCTCAAGCTCACTTTGTGGTTTTACATGTTCACTGTTAAATACTTTAAAGCTAATGGTTTTATCAGTGCAATGCCATTGTTTTGGATTATCGTTAAGCGTTGCTTTTACTCTGTACCAGGTTAATTTATTTGGATTTGCTGTACTAATTAAAACATGCCGTTGTTGTGCATCAGTTGCTAAATAAATCATGGTTTGCTCAGCGTATAAAACGCGGCTTCCCGGTAATAATGGCCCTAAATGCGCTATTAGTGATTTAATTAATTGCAGTGCGAACAAGTTAGGTGTGCGAATGTACAAATCGGTAAGTGCTTTATATAAGCTTATATGTTTATTAGCCGTGTTGCTCGTAATGTTCATGCTAATAATATTTGCTAGAGCAATCAGCGTTATGCCCCCATCGTAAAGCATTATTTTAGGAGCACTTACCAATGCTTGTTTATACTTATTTAATTTAGCTAGTAACTGCGTAACAGGTTTTGCTGAATCGCCACTAGCTAACATTACTTTTGCTGCTAACTGATGACGCATTTTCCAAATTTTTTTATCAGAATCTTGAAAAGGTGTTTGCTCGCAAAGCTTGTTTAATTGCGCTCCAACACATAAATGTTCAATGAGTGTAGCGGCTATGTATAGCTCACTTAAGGCACTATTATAATTTTGAGATTTACACAGGGCAGCAGTTATGACGCTCTGACTAACAACTAAGTTGGTGGCATAAGAATAACTTGGGTTATAAAGCGTCAATCGGGATTGTAATGCGAATGGCTGTTTGCTGTAGAGCACTCTATATTGCTCAGCTAGCTTACTTGCCATTGGATATAGAGCTGTCCATTTTTGTTTATTGTTATAATAGCTTAAAAACAGCTGCGTATTATTAAGCAGCTGCTCTAAGGTAGTTGAAACAGCTTCATCCATTAAACCTTCACCTAATTTTGTTCTTGGTATTTATTGTATGCACTCGGGCCCCACAAAAACAGCTGACCATTTTTAAATAATAGGCCAGTACATTCATCCATAGTGGTAATACCGTCAGATGTTTTATGTTGTGTACGATAAAAAACTATCTGAAATACTTGTTCACCATCTCGTTTGGCATAAGTAAGATCGGGGCTGCCTAAGTAATCAAGAACACTATTTAGTGTTGTTGGCTGCTCAAGTGATAGCTTTTCGATGTAACGTTTATTGAAAGCCTCTCGGTCTTGCCAAATCATAGCTTGAGGATCGTCTTTATAAAAGGTAATCACCAATGCAGCTATCAGTGCATATAGCCCTAAACCTAAAATTAAATATCGGATAAATTTTTTCAATATGGCTTACTCTGACTCCGGTAACTAATATCAGTATACGTTTTGTAATGTTTAGAGGCTATTAACTTGCGACTAATTAAGTCTTAACTGCTTTAAACTAAAACCTAAATTTATATCGGTGCGTAAACTAACCAAGTGCTTTGAAATTACGTACATATCCATATTAGCGGCTAACTTTGCTTTAATACTCGGGCTTAGAGACTCATCTTCGGCTGCTTGTTCAATTGAGTTATAGTTATTAACTATTTGCTGCGCAGATTTAGTACCTATTCCTTTAACTCCCGGAATATCATTTGTTTTATCGCCCGCTAATGCCCAAAAATCAACGAGTTTATTTTGCTCAACACCAAAACGCTCTTTTATACTTGTCTCATCTAGATAGAGCTTTTTAAAGTAATCGTAAACTGTAATGTAAGGGCCAATATAAGGTAAAAAGCCTTTATCAGTAGAAACAACAGTGCTCGTTATTTGATTATTTGATGCCTTAAAGGCAAGCGTTGCAATAATATCATCAGCTTCATCGTTAATAGGCTCAAATACTACAATACCTGTTTCTTCAATTGCGGCTTTAAAATGCAATAGAGCATCTTTTAATACTTGGGGCATTGGCGCGCGTGAATGTTTGTAGTCTTTATAAAAATGATAACGCCAGCTTTTGTCACCATCGAACACAGCAATGGCATGGGTTGCATTACTCGTATCTAAAAGCTTTTTACAGGCGTGGGCTACACGTGCACAGCACGTTTGTATCATTTGCTCGTCGCTATGATGTTTTTGATTTGCGTCAACGGCGTAAATGCGCCTAATTAAATTAAGCGCATCTATAAGAAGTAAATGGGGTTTCAAACTATAAAACTCATGCTTTTATTTTGTAACATGGAACATATTTACTACCAGGGAGCTTCATGCGACCTTGAAGAACAAATGCCTGTAATAATTTATCCATATTTGTCATAAGGGCAGGTTCGCCACTTAAAATGTATGGACCGTTTTGTTTAATAGCTCTAACGCCTTCGTCTTTTACATTACCAGCAACAATACCAGAGAAAGCTCTACGCAAATTAGCCGCGAGTAGCTGTTTAGGCTGATCAAGGTGTAAATCTAAACTTGCCATATTTTCATGTGTTGGTGCAAAAGGTTGTTGAAAGTCGTTATCTATTTTTAATGTCCAGTTAAAGTAATAAGCATCACCTTCACTTTTACGGTAATCACGAACATTAGCCATCGATGACTTTAGTTTTTGACCGACTAATTCAGGATTATCGATAATTACTTCAAACTTATCCAAGGCTTCCTTACCAAGGGTCATTTCAACGAACTCGCATAGCTCTTTAAAGTACGCCTCGCTTTGTTTGGGGCCAGTTAAAATAACAGGTAAACATTGTTTAGTATTATCTGGGTGCAACAATATGCCTAATAAATATAACAACTCTTCAGCAGTACCTGCGCCACCAGGAAAAATGATAATTGCGTGAGCTGTTCTAATAAAAGCTTCAAGGCGTTTTTCAATATCAGGTAAAATAACGAGTTCGTTTACAATAGGATTTGGTGGCTCGGCAGCAATAATGCTTGGCTCTGTTAAACCTAAGTAGCGATTATCGGTGTTACGTTGCTTTGCGTGGCCAATAGTTGCGCCTTTCATTGGGCCTTTCATGGCACCAGGACCACAACCGGTACAAATATTTAATCCACGTAAACCAAGTTCGTAACCTACTTGTTTTGTGTACTTATATTCAACCTCGTTTATTGAATGTCCGCCCCAGCAAACAACCATGTTAGGCTCGCTTTTAACACGCAGTGCACCTGCATTTCTGAGCATATCGAACACCATATGGGTTATGGCTTTTTGCTCTTTTAAATCTTTTTCGTATTTTTGACAAATAAACAAAATATCACGAATAACAGAAAATATATGTTCGTGAATACCGGTAATTATTTCGCCATCAACAAATGCGGTTTCGGGTGGGTTTTCAAGTTCAATTTTAATACCTCGTTCGCGGCTTACTAAACGAATATCAAAATCTTTGTATTTGTTGTATATATCGTTACTGTCGTCGGTATGACTACCTACATTGAGGACTGCAAGTACGCAGTTTCTAAATAATTTATAACGCTCACTAGCAGACGATTGCTCTAATAAATCAACTTCTAATTGCGACAGTAAATCTAAAACCCCAGTTGGGTTTAACTGTATTAACATAGACGTGCTCCTACTACTAAATCGTAAAACTACTTGTCATAAAAGTTATAATAGCTATGACATTATTTACTGGTACAAAGTCTATCTCGCCCTGAATTTTTGGCTTCGTAAAGTGCATCATCAGCTCTATCAAATGCCTTTAATAGGGTATCGCCTTTTTTAAATTGAGTTGCACCTACCGAAATAGTGATCTCAATTTGTTTTTCTCTAAATTTAAAAGGTATATTTTTAATTACCTTTCTTACTTTATCTAGGGGTAATGTTGCGTTTTCTAGCGACACACCTGGCATTAATAGTACAAATTCTTCACCGCCATAACGCGCTATAAAATCAGACTTTCTTACCGATTTTTGCAACGCTTTTGATATAACTTGTAAGGTAATATCACCTGCGGTGTGGCCAAATCTATCATTGATAGATTTAAAGTGGTCAACATCAATAACTGCAAGCGTAACATCTGATGGCTGCACATTAAACAAATGCATTTCGTGATTGTAACGTTCGTCAAATGCAGCCCGGTTAGGCAGTTTTGTAAGCCCATCTAGTAAGCTTTTAAAGCGCTGTTCGTTTAAGCGTTTTTTATACGTTGTTAACTTATCTTCTAAAGTAACAATTCGAGTATTTATTTCATTAAAGCTAGCGCTAAGCATTTCTCTGTCTTTTCGTTCTAACTTTTCTTTTGCTATAAAATCTTCGCTTATTGATTTTAATTCGTTATCTACGAGTTCTTTTAAAGATGAGATTGATGTAGCTTTTTGCGTTTGCTCATTAAGATTTTTTATTTTTAGTTCAATGCTTTTATTAAGTGAGTCAAACTCAACTTCCATAGACTCAGAGTGCTTGCTAGTTGAGACGATAGAGTTATGAAGATCTTCGAGGGTTTGATTTAATGAAACTAAAAAGCTTTGCGCGGATTTACGCTCTTTACTTATATTTTTTACCACTACATCAATAATACTAATTGCAACATCAAGTAATGTATCGATTGAGTCACTTTCTGTAATATTATTTTTTATATTATTAATTTGTAGCGTAGCTTCTTCTTCAAGTATAAGTTCATTTGCGAGCTCAAGTAGTTTTTTTGCACGCGCCTGTTTTACTGGGCGCTGCTGATCAACTTGAGGGTTTTGCTTGGTAAGCAACGCTTCATGATAAAAGCTAATAAGTTGATCAAGTAGCGGAATGTAACCATGAGTTGAATGAACGTTATTAATCTCGTGATCGAGTAAATTTCTTAGAGTCCTACGAGTATCGTCAGGTAAACCTTTGGTTTTTTGTAATTGTTTACCGGCACTTTGCACACTGTTGTATAAATTACGTTGCTGAGCTTGTTGAATCGATTCTTGGTTTTTAAGTAGGATTAAAGTTTCACTAATAAGGGGAGCAAGGTTTTCAAAACTCATGCCTTTATTAAGCGCACTTCTAAATTTGGCGAGGCGATTATCTAACTCGATATCTAGTCCTTTACAGCTCAACGATAGTTTAGCTGTAAAGTCACATAGAACATCTACTTGATGTTTACGAGCGCTCTCAACAGCCATACGCGCATCAATTGCTTGTTTTAGCTTTTTATCTGTTGCGTTAGATCTTTGTGACACCTAAGCATACCGCCATCAAATTAATTTCATTATCTTCAGTTTACAACAAATTTTTATTATGTGTAGTTATCTAGTAAAAAACTTAGAAATTTTAATAAGCTACTACTTATAAACTCGTATATAGGGTCATTTATCGTATTTAATTCACTTTTAAATAGGGGCTTGTTAGTCTTGTAAGCAATTAAGTTTCCACTAAGAGTCTCTATGAAAAAGTTATTAGCCCTTTCAATTTTAGCTGCATGTTCTGCACCTGTATTTGCCGATGTAAATTATTCTTTAGAAATCTCGCAACCACAGCATCATTTAGGTGATGTAAGTGTTGAGTTTCCAAAAACAGCGCAAGTACACCTTGATATAAAACTTCCTGCGTGGCGCACGGGTCGCTACGAAATGTTAAACCTTGCAAATGGCATTCGCTACTTCAAAGCCAAAGATGAAGATGGCAAAGAACTAAAATGGGAAAAAATAGATCACAGTACATGGCGTGTACATCTTAATGAACCTACAGAAGTTAATGTTGACTACCAAGTGTATGCAAATGAGCTTGGTAAACGTGCTCGCCACATTGACGACAGCCATGCATTTATAGATGCGTCAGGCTTTTTTATGTTTAGTGAATCATTTCGCCAAGAGCCTGTAACCGTTAATTTAGACGTGCCTAAAAAGTGGCGTTCTGTATCGGGTATGGATAATTTAAAAGGCAGAAACTCATTTAAAGCAGACGATTACGACGTGCTTGTTGATTCACCAATCGAAACGGGTATTAACCAACTACACACATTTGAAGTAGATGGCCGTGAATATGATTTAGTTATATGGGGCGATGGTAACTACGATGTAGAGCTAATGCTTACCGATCTTAAAAAATTAGTTGCCACGGGTAATGTAATTTGGGATGGCTATCCGTATGAGCGTTATGTATTTATGGTGCATGCAACATCAGGTGCTGGTGGTGCAACAGAGCATTTAAACTCAACAATTATTCAACGACCACGTGACCGATTTGGTAGCCGCGAAGATTACCTAGGTTTTATTAGCACCGCTGCGCATGAGTTTGTTCATACGTGGAATGTTAAAGCATACCGCCCTCAAGGTTTAGTGCCATACGATTACACTAATATGAATTACTCTAAACTGCTTTGGATTGCAGAAGGTTCAACAAGTTACTTTGAAGATCATTTATTAGTGCGCTCAGGCATTCAAACAACAGATGAATTTTTTAAAGTAATGAGTAAAACAATTAACCGTCATTTGCAAACACCGGGCCGTGAAGTGCAAAGCGCAAGCGAAACAAGCTTTGATAAATGGATTAATCAAGGTGGCGATCACGCACGTAACTACAGCACCAATATTTATTCAGAAGGTTCGTTACTTTCACTTGCTTTAGATATTGACTTACTAGAAAAAAGCCAAGGTAAAATAAGCTACCGAGACGTACACAAAGCACTTTATAACAATCATAAAATGCCCGCTGGATTTACAGATACAGATGTACTTAATATCTTAAAAGATTTAACAGGACGTGATTATTCAAGCTGGTGGCAAGAAAATGTAGAGTCGCCTGCAAGTATTAACTTTGACGACTTACTTACTAAAGTAGGCTTGAAATTTGAGCGTCCTGAAAAAGCAAAAGCACTTGCAAGTATTGATGCTACCGCCAAAAATACAGGTGAATTACTGACGTTAAGTTATGTACGCCGTGGTGGCAGTGCGTGGAAAGCGGGTTTAACTACCGATGATAAAATTGTCGCTATAAACAAACATCACGTAGGTAAAGATTTAAAAACTAGCCTAGAAACGTTTAAGGCAGGCGACAAAGTAACCGTTGACTATCTTCGTCGCGATGCACTTGAAAGCTTAACATTAGTATTATCAGAAGATTTCGATAAGCCTAAAAAAGTAGTTGCTGATAAAGAGGCAACGCCACAGCAAAAAGCACTATTCAAAGCATGGATTGGCGTGGAACATCCAAATGATGTGACAAAAAAATAAATTCAGTTTTTATAGCGCTTAAATACAGTTAACAAGTATTAAAAAAGAGCTTCGGCTCTTTTTTTGTTTTGTATAATGGCGTATATAATGTACATGGAAATTTAATATTAATATTAAAATTAAAATTAAATTTAATTATTATTTGGTGTTTTTTATTGCTAAATAAAATTACCTATGGGTATAGCCTCAAAATGAAATTAGACGACGTTGCTTCAGACTTAACCAACCAATTTGTAATTAACGACTATTTGCATCAGTTATTTGATGCGGTAAATGTAATTTCTGTTCAAGGTTATGACAATGAACGTCGTGTTATTTATTGGAATGAAGGCAGTGAGCGACTTTACGGATACACAAAAGAAGAAGCCATAGGGCAAAAAATAGAAGACCTTATAATTCCAGAATCAATGTGTGAATTTGTAATTGACGCACACAGTGATTGGGTAGAAAAAGACATAGAAATTCCAGCATCCGAAATTACCCTAAAAGGTAAAGATGGCGAAAGTGTATCCGTTTTTTCTAGCCATGTTATGTTTACAAATCAATATAATACAAAACAAATGTATTGCATTGATATTGACTTATCTGAGGTTAAAAAGGCACAAGCAGATGCATCATTTAATGAGGATATGCTAAAAACTATTTTTGAGGCAATTCCTGACTTATTTTTCTTGATGGAAAATGATGGAACTATTATTGAGTATCATGCCAGTAATGAGACCGATCTCTATACCAAGCCCAAGCAATTTATTGGTAAAAAAATGGGTGATGTACTCCCGCGCGATGTAGCCGAAAAATTTGAAACCTATATCAGCCTTGTATTAGAAAAAAAGCAGATGATGAGCTTTAAATACGAGCTAGCTTTGCCCCATGGGCTCGTTTTTTTTGAAGCAAGAATAAATAAAATAACAGAACATAACCAGTTAATGGTTATTATTCGAGATATTACCGAACAGCATAAATCAGATGAACTAATTAGACATCAAGCGTATTACGATAGTTTAACTTTACTTCCAAATCGTTTTTTAGCACTTGATCGTTTGTCGCAATTACTTATTGAAGCACAAAGAAATAACGAAAAAGCAGCGGTACTGTTTTTAGATTTAGATGATTTTAAAAAAATAAATGACTCCTTAGGTCATGAAACAGGAGACAAACTTTTAATTGAATCAGCGCAAAGGCTACAAGATGCACTACGAAAAGAAGATACGGTAGGGCGCCTAGGTGGAGATGAGTTTATCGTATTACTACGAGGTATAACTGATCATCATGCTGCGCTAAAAATCACTGAAAAACTGCTAAATAATTTTAGGGCCCCTTTTAAAATTGAAGGCCGAGAACACATACTAACAGCAAGTATTGGTGTAGCCATATACCCAGAAAATGGTACAACCGTTGCTGATTTATTAAGAAACGCTGACACTGCAATGTATCAAGCAAAATCATATGGTCGTAATACTTATTCATTTTTTACTAAAAAGATGAACGTAATTATTCAGCGCCGACTCGAAATAGAAGAGCAGATGCGTGGCGCCCTTGAGCGTGACGAATTTGAGTTATACTACCAGCCCCAATTTGACGCCAAAAATAAACACATCATTGGTGCAGAAGCGTTATTACGTTGGCATAACCCTGTGCTAGGTAATGTAACACCCGATGAGTTTATACCTATTGCAGAAAATACAGGATTAATTGTACCGATTGGCAAGTTTGTAATTAGCCAAGCATTAGATTTTTTAAACACATGGCAAAGTACTTGTAAACGAAAACAGCAATACACTATTGCCGTTAACTTATCACCTCGTCAATTTAGAGACGTGGGATTACTCAGCTTTATTCAAAACTCATTGAGTGAAGCAAACGTAAATCCCGAAAGTTTAGAGCTTGAAATAACTGAGGGAGTGCTGATGAGTTGCCACACTAATGTTGTTGATATATTGACTGAAATTACGGCATTAGGCATTAACTTATCAATGGATGACTTTGGTACGGGTTATTCGTCATTAAGTTATTTAAGAGAATATCCGTTTAATGTACTCAAAATAGATAGAAGTTTTATTGATGGTATTGTACTAAACAATGAAGATTGTAATCTCGTAAAGGCAATTATTGCCATGTCGCACAGTTTAGGGCTGACAGTGGTAGCAGAAGGCGTAGAAACAAAAGAGCAGCTTACTTTATTGAACGAATTAGGCTGTGATTTTATGCAAGGTTTTTACTTTAGTAAACCCATACCAGCAAAACAGTTTCTTGATTTTTCGATGAATTTTGATAAAAAGTAAGATTAAACACTCGATTGTAACAATTCATTGCACGGCTATTGACCTCATTAGCTACTGACGAGTAACCTGTTATAGAAACAAATAAAAAGGATTCTATAATGCGTTTAAAACCTCTTGTAGCTACATTAGCAGCCACATTTTCTTTATCACTTTCAAGTAGTGCCATAGCCGACGAAGGCATGTGGCAACCACACCAACTTCCAGAGTTAGAATCAATTTTAAAAGCCAAAGGCCTTGAAATTGATGTTGAATCTATTTCTAAATTAACCGAATTCCCAATGAATGCGGTAATTAGCCTAGGTGGCTGTACAGCATCGTTTGTATCGCCTAAGGGTTTAGTTGTGTCAAACCATCACTGTGTTTATGGCTCGGTGCAATACAATTCAACACCTGAAAACAACATATTAGAAAATGGCTTTTTAGCTAAAAGCCCTGCTGAGGACTTACCAGCAGCGCCGGGTTCACGCGTATACGTCACAGAAACAGTTACTAATGTGACTGACAAAGTTAGTAAAGGTATTGAAGAACTAAGCGGTAAAGCACGCTACGACGCAATAGTAAAAAACGAAAAAGCGCTAGTAGCCCAGTGTGAAGCCGACGAAAGCTACCGTTGTAACGTGTATTCGTTTCATGGTGGTTTAGAGTTTTACCTAATTAAGTCACTTGAAATTAAAGACGTACGTTTATCTTACTCACCAGCTATGGGCGTAGGTAAATACGGTGGCGATATAGATAACTGGATGTGGCCGCGCCACACCGGCGACTTTGGTTTTTACCGCGCTTATGTAGGCAAAGATGGAAAACCAGCTGAGTACAGCGAAGACAACGTACCTTACGTACCTGACTCTTACCTAAAAGTAAGTGCCAAAGGCGTGCAAGAAGGCGACTTTGTAATGGTTACAGGCTACCCAGGGCGTACTAACCGCTACCGCATTGCAACAGAGGTAGATAACGTATTTAACGACAGCTACCCTAAAGCACGCGTTCATAACTCAAAATACGTGTCGCTTATTGAAGAAAACTCAGAAGACGGCAGTAAAGCGCGTATTGCTTACGAAAGCACCATTGCAGGTTATAACAACTATATTAAAAACTATGGTTCGATGATCGAAAGCTTCAAAAAAGGCACTATGCTTGAGCGCAAAAAACAGTTTGAGCAAGAGTTAACACAATGGATCAATAGCGATAGTGAGCGTAAAGAGCAATACGGAAGCGTATTAGGTGAGCTATCTGAGCTAATTGCACAATCACAAGAGCACAGTGAACGCGACCGAATGTTAGGTTATGTACATCGCTCACAAATGATCAGCACAGCACGACGTTTATACCGCCTAGCTTACGAAAAACAAAAGCCAAATAGCGAGCGTGAATCTGGTTATCAAGAACGTGATTTACCTCGCATTAAAGCGGGGCTTGAGCGTATGAGCCGCCGTTATGATAGCAAAGTAGATAAAGCTATTTTACTGCACTTTTTAGAGCTGTATGCAGCACTTCCAAAAGAAGAGCGTTTTAGCGAGGTTGATAACGTATTCAAAGTACAAAATGGGTTTGATAAAGCAACTCAAAGCGCGTTACTTGATAGCATGTATGAGCAGTCAAGACTTGATAATGCCACTGTTCGCAATTCATTGTTTGAGCAATCGTTTAGCCAGCTAAATCAAAGCCAAGACCCATTTGTGCAGTACGCTAAAGCAATATTTAAAGTAATGAAAGCACAGGAAGATAAATCAAAAGCACTTGCAGGTAAATTACAAGCAGCTCGCCCAGAGCTAATGAGCGCAATAATTGCGTTTAACAAAGCTAAAAACAAACCTGTATACGCCGATGCCAATAGCACATTACGAGTAACCTATGGCACCGTAGGTGGCTACTCACCTCAAGATGGCTTGGTAGCAACTCCTTTTACCTCGCTTGAAGGGTTACTGGCTAAAAACACCGATGTTGACCCATTTAATGCACCTAAAAAGTTACAAGAGCAAATTAAAGCCAAGCTTTACGGTGATTACACGGGCGGCATGAATACAGTACCAGTAAACTTTTTATCAAATGTAGACACTACCGGTGGTAACT
Source organism: Pseudoalteromonas sp. SG45-3 (assembly GCF_014164075.1). Lineage (NCBI taxonomy): Bacteria > Pseudomonadati > Pseudomonadota > Gammaproteobacteria > Alteromonadales > Pseudoalteromonadaceae > Pseudoalteromonas > Pseudoalteromonas sp. SG45-3. The sequence goes on from NZ_JACJEN010000028.1 coordinate 38,312, forward strand.
CAGGTTCGCCAACACTTAACGGCAAAGCAGAGCTTGTTGGTTTACTGTTTGACGGTGTTTACGAAAGTATTATTGGTGACTGGGATTACAACCCTGAGCTTAATCGCTCAATCCACGTTGATTCACGCTACATGCTGTGGGTAATGGATAAAGTAGATAATGCACAAAACTTATTAGACGAAATGACAATCGTAAAATAAGTAATTAGTGAGATAAGAGAAGGGCGCTTACCGTAAAGGAAGCGCCTTTTTTGTTAATCATAATGGGTTACGGTTTGTATACGTCAGTAGCATAACTTAGTTTTGCTAAGCACGCTTCTCTTCATCGCGAAGTGTTAAAACTTCGAAGCCCGTTTCTGTTACTAGAACGGTATGTTCCCACTGAGCAGAAAGTTTCTTGTCTTTTGTTACGACTGTCCATCCATCTTTTTTAGTTTTTACCTTCTTGGAACCTTGGTTGATCATAGGCTCTATAGTAAAGGTCATACCTGCTTCAAGCACTAACCCTGTATGAGGTTTACCATAATGCAAAACTTGCGGCTCTTCATGCATTTCTTTACCAATACCATGACCGCAATATTCACGTACTACACTATAACCAGAAGATTCAGCGTGCTTTTGAATAGCATAGCCAATATCACCAAGCGTTGCTTTTGGCTTTACCACCTTAATACCTTCCCACATAGCATCATAAGTCGTTTTAACCAATCGTTTGGCTTCTGAGCTTGTCGCTGCAAAAGTATACATTTTACTTGAATCACTGATATAACCATTTTTCTCTAAGGTAATATCAATATTTAAAATATCTTTGTTTTTTAATTTATAAATATTATTGGGTATACCATGGCACACTACGTCATTAACAGATGAGTTCAATGAATACCGATAGCCATATTGGCCTTTACTGGCAGGACGAGCATGTAACACATTGGTAATATAGCTTTCTACTTTAGTGTCTATATCTAACGTAGTTATGCCCTCGCAAATAAAATCATCAAGCATTTTAAATACCTGAGCTAAAAGCTTTCCTGATTCTCTCATGAGCTCAATTTCTGCATCAGTCTTTATTGTTGCTTTACTCATGCAAAAGATCCTGAATAGTAAGCTTTTCTTTTATGAGTTGTTTTTTAATTATTTCATGGTAGGTAAGTGTCGGATTTAACTCAGCAAGCATGCCTATTTTAATCCAAAACTCTGCTTGTGAATTGATAGATCTGGACATGATATTACTCGATTTTCTAATTTCTTCATGCAGCCCATCTGATATTTTCACTATTCCCATTATATATACCGTATATGATTTATATGCAAATCGTATACATTGAGGGTTGTTATGTCAACATAGACCTTTTACAGTATGTTTTTGCTCACTACCCTTTGTGTTTATATTTAATTATACGGCTAGCACTTTTAAACTGTATTTTTAGGTTAATGAATTTAATGATTATAGTATGGCTGTAGGCTTACTGTTCGACGGTGTTTACGAAAGTATTATTGGTGACTGGAATTACAACCCTGAGCTTAAACGCTCAATCCACGTTGATTCACGCTACATGCTGTGGGTAATGGATAAAGTAGATAATGCACAAAACTTATTAGACGAAATGACAATCGTAAAATAAGTAATTAGTGAGATAACAGAAGGGCGCTTACCATAATGGAAGCGCCTTTTTTGTTGATGTTTGATTCGCTTATTTATGACTGCTAAGTGCCAATTGCGGACATTGTTAACGCTCGCCTAATACGCCTTGCACTGGCGGGCTTTTTGCGTTGCTTGCTAAAAGTGTGGCTGCCGGCAATGTAGGATTTAGATGCTTGTTAGCAATACATTC
>NZ_JACJEN010000029.1:0-37954 GCF_014164075.1 Pseudoalteromonas sp. SG45-3
TACCAAGCGCACAGGGCGTGCATCTGTGAAAGTGTTATGGCAAGGATGGCTTAAGTTACAAGCCATCCTGGAAGGCTACGATTTAGCAAAATCTCTTGAGTCAGACTTGTGATCAAGAGACAGCTGAAAAGTGCCTTTTTAGTTCGCTCAATTAATTTTTAACTACAGCGCGTTAAATACGTCGTCTGTTTTAGCTGCGCAAATAAAATCGTTTTTGTGTAGGCCTTTAATTGAATGGCTCCACCATGTAACCGTTACTTTGCCCCACTCGGTTAATAAACCTGGGTGATGGCCTTCGTCTTCTGCCATGTCGCCTACTTTGTTAGTAAACGCGATAGCCTGTTTGAAGTTTTTAAATTTATAAACACGCTCAAGCTGCATAATGCCGTCGCGTACTTCTGGTACCCAGTCTGGGATTTTAGTAATTAATTGTGCTAACTCTTCGTCAGATACTTTTGGCGCATCTACGTGACAGGCTTCGCATTTTTGTGCACTTAATGAAGACATTCTAAATCCTTACTTTTAGCTTTTTTAGCATTAATGTTTAACTGGCTAATTTTTCTTTTGGTGGAAATTTTGGGTCGTGCAAGCCAAGCTCTTTAGCTCGCTCAACCAAAGTCATAATATCCATTTGCGATATATCAAACAGATCATGAATCGAATTTATGGTGTAGTACTGTGGCTGCATAATATCAATACGGTACGGCGTACGCAGTACATCAAGCACATTCATTGGGCTGATTTCTGGCGTGTTTGAGTATACGTACTGAGTTTCACCTGGGCTTGATAAAATACCGCCGCCGTAAATACGCAGGCCGTCTTCGGTTTGCATTAAACCAAATTCAACTGTAAACCAGTATATACGCGCAAGGTATACACGTTCCTTTTTCTGCGCTGCGTAACCTAATTGTCCGTACTTATGCGTAAACTCGGCAAAGTCAGGGTTAGTTAGCATGGCGCAATGGCCAAATATTTCATGAAAAATATCTGGCTCTTGTAGGTAGTCAAATTCTTCGCGGCTACGAATAAATGTAGCTACCGGAAACTGCTTGTTTGCCAGTAATCTAAAAAACTCATCAAAGTCGATAAGCGCAGGTACTGGCGCGACTTGCCAACCGGTAGTGGCTAGTAACACTTCGTTTAGTTCGCTTAACTGCGGAATACGATCGTGCGGCAGGTTAATCTTTTTTAACCCTTGCATGTACTCATCGCAGGCTTTGCCTTCAATGCATGCAAGTTGACGCGCTACAAGCTCAGACCAAATTTTATTTTCTTCATCACTCCAGTGTATAACACCATTTTCGTCTGGTGTTTTGGATGTGTATTTACTTGCTTTAGCCATAAGTACCTTCTTGGGTGTGAGCCCTAAATCGGTGTCAGTGTGATACTCAAACCTAATGAATATCGAATGACCCCATACTATGCAAAAGTGAAGAAAAGTTTAATAGATAGGCTAACATCAGTATTTGGCGCGATCACTTACATTGTAAAGTTAAAATTACAGCTATGGCACATTAAAAATACAGCCCTTTAAATAAAGGTCTGTAGCTTGTTTTTATGTGTACACAATTAAATACACCTAACCAATTTTAGTAAAAGCTTGGTCTAAATCACTAATAATGTCGTTAACATCTTCAAGCCCAACCGAGAGCCTGATCAGCCCATCACTTATTCCAGCGGCGGCTCGCTCCTCTGGCGTATAAGGCGAGTGAGTCATAGATGCAGGATGCTGAATTAGTGTTTCAGCGTCGCCGAGGCTTACTGCAAGTGTACAAAGTTTCATACTATCAATAAATTGAGCGCCATCTTGTAGCGTGCCTTTTATTTCAAACGCAATAACACCACCAGCGGCTTTCATTTGATTACCAATAAACTTATAACCTGGGTGCGATTTAAGCCCCGAGTAATATACGGTGCTTACTTGTGGGTGAGCCTCTAGATATTGCGCTATTGTTTGTGCGCTTTGACAATGGCGCTCTATTCTAATAGCGAGTGTTTTTAGGCCTCGATTAATTAGCCATGCATCGTGTGGGCTTATGGTTGCACCAATATCTTTTAGTACGGTCATTTTAATGTGTGTTATGTGCTCAAACGATCCACATACAATACCGGCAACTACATCTCCGTGGCCGTTTAAGTACTTGGTCGCACTGTGCATTATAATGTCGATACCGTATTTTTTAGGCGATTGCAGTAGCGGCGTTAAAAAGGTGTTGTCGACCACACTAATTAAGTTGTGCTCTTTAGCAACTGCGCCAATAAGTGCCAAATCAATAACCGCCATAGTGGGATTAATTGGCGTTTCTACAAATATCATTTTTGAATTAGGTTTGATGGCAGCGCGTAGTTCGTCCTCGTTGGTCATATCAACAAAAGTGACTTCGATTCCCCAGCGCGGCAACATATGCGAGAAAAACGCAAAGGTACAACCATATAAAGCACTTGAGGCAACAAGGTGATCTCCTTGCGATAAAAAACTCAGTACTGAGGCAGATACGGCCCCCATACCTGTTGCGGTTGCAGCAGCTGCTTCACAACTCTCTAGTTGAGCAACTTTTTGCTCAAGCTCTGTGGTTGTGGGGTTTCCTAAACGCGTATAAATATAGCCAGGTTCGTCGCCTGCAAAACGCGCAGCACCTTGTGCGGCATTTTCAAAATGAAAGGTCGAGGTTTGATACAAAGGAGAAGTAAGTGCGCCGTGCGGGTCGTTTGCTTTTTGTGGTCCGTGAATACACTGGGTGTTTATATGATGCTTGCTCATTGTAGGCTCATTTTTTGATTATTATGTTTTTGCGATTCAACAATCAAAACGTATGCGCTTACAAACAGCAAGCATGCCGGATGCTCAGATGGCTATTTGTGTAAAAACCGTGCAGCGCACGTTTGTACACAAATATTGCCACTGCTAATCTAGTGTGTTGGCTCAGCCTTTTTACGGCTCATAATTTTACCTGCGATGCTTTGCACAGTGCCTTTTAGTAAGCTGCGTTTGTTTTCAAGCCGTGGTAATGGGCGACTAAGCTCCATTGCTTTGTAACCAATACGCGCTGTAAAAATACCAGCACTGACCCCTTGCGCAGCCCGCCCCGAAAGCTTACCTAAAAGCTCAGCACTTAGTGCAGTTGCAGCAAGGTCAGATACAAGCTCTGCGCTGCCAACAAACATTACTTGTTTTATCAGCATACGGTATAACTTTATACGGCTCGCGTAGCCAAAACCAATGCCGTAAATTTTACCAATTTGTTCTATTAACTTAGTACCGCGCCAAAGCACAGCCATCATATCCACCAGCGCAAGTGGGCTTAGGGCAACTAGCAGTGCAGATTCAGTCGCAAAACGATTTATAAGCTTTTTAGCTTTGGTGTCTTGGGTTATTAATAAACTATTGGCGTACAGCGTCATTATTTCTTTGTCGCTGTGATGCATCGCTACTTGGTTTTTAAAGGTTTCAAAGTTATCAAGCTCTTGGTGTTTATTAAGCTTTTCGAGCCAAGGTAATGCACCGCCTACTTGCTCGCTGTTTAAAAGCCTGTCGGCTTCAACTCGGTGCAATTGGTTACGCTTTAAACTGCGCAGCATTCGGTACTCTCGCCACAATAAGCGCCCAATTAGCAGCACGCCACTTACAACCGCAGTTAAATAAACACTGCCTAAAATAATTGACTGCTCGAAAGCAAATAATAATGAGTACGCAAACTCTAAAAGCACCAGTACTATAAAACTAATAGCAAAAACACCTTTAAGCGTTTGCCACTTTGACTTTTTGTACACAGGCTCCAGATCTATTTCTGGCTCTAGTGCTTCATCTTCAAGTTCTTCGTAATCACTTTGTCCGTGCTGAATAATTTTTGCAGGTGCTAAAACGGGTTCGTTTTGCTCAATGCTTTGCGTATCTATACGACGCCCTGCTTGAAATGGTTGGTTTGACTCACTCATGTTAATTTGTCTCCTAGCAGGTACTGCATGACATGATCTAATCGAATATGTTTTAGTTGTTTATCGGGGCTCGGCATTGGAGAGAACGATAAAAACTCAAATCCCTGTGCTGGCCACTCATTTTTATTAAGCATCCGCGAGGGTGGTTGCGGCGGTAGATACGTAAGCCAATCAGGCTCGTGTAATGGTTTACCGTAAATGCAGTCAAGCGTTTGGCCTTTGTCGGTAATTTGGCGCGGTTGCGTTGCTGTAATTGACGACATGGCCATGGTTTCTATTTTTACACCATCAAACTTTAAATGATTACTTTGCTCATGCACGAGCGAATCAAGTAGCAGTGCTAAATCTTTATGGTGCTTAGCACTTATGTGATCTGATTTATTAGCTGCAAATAATATTTTGTCTATGTTGGGCTTAAATAAACGTTTAAAAAAGCCCGACTCGCCATAGTTAAAATGTGCGAGTAATTGGTTTATTACACTGCTTTGCTCTTGGAGTGTTTCGTGCCCTTCGTTTAATGCACTAAGTACATCTACAAGTACAATTTGGCGATCAAAGTGCCTAAAATGCTCATTATAAAATGGTTTTACGACTTCTTTTATATAGGCGTTAAAACGCTTAATTAAATGCGCTAAATTAGAACCCGCAACGACATCGTCACTGTTTATTTCACCCGATACCGGAAAAAACAATAACAATGGCGCGCCTTGTAGGTCGCCAGGCATTAGCATGCGCCCAGGTTGTAACATGGCAAGTTTGGTGTCTTTTTTAAGCCCGACTAACATGCTTTGATAAAGCTGAGCAATATGAGCAAGTGCGTTTTCATCAACGGGAGCGTTTAAGTCAAGTTGCTCAACGGCCATTAAAAAATCACTTGATGTGTTTACGCGCGAAGGCTGAGTTAATAACGGATATTGCTGCTCGCACCATTGAGAATAGCTTTGCTCAAGCATAGGTAAATCAAGGAGCCATTCACCCGGGTAGTCAATAATATCTAAATAAAGCGTTGATTGCGGTGAAAAGTGGCCGCGCAGCCCTGCATTACTTTGATACTTTATTGCCAAGCGCAGCGTATTAATACGCTCGGTAGATGCAGGCCATGTAGGCATCCCATCGCTGGGTAATAAAGTATTGAGTGCTCGAGGGTAATTAAACGTAGGGACTTTTAACGCCTCTTGCGGCACAACTTTAGTGGCCACATGGCGGTGCTCGCGCATTACATCAAAAAAAGGTAAGTTTTTATCGTCCGCTTGGGTTGTTAAGTGTTTAACAAGCGCGGTAATAAAGGCAGTTTTACCACTACCACTTAGGCCAGTTACGGCAAGCTTTACGTGTTGGTCTAAACTGCGATGAAGGGCTTTTTGTGCTTTGCCTTTAATGCTTTTAAAGGTCTTTTTTGCAAATGATTGGCTCATAAAGTGTCTTGCACCTAATTTGCCGTAATTTATCACGCTGCAAATAAGGTGCTATTAAATCCTTTATAGTTTGTTAATTTCACGGCTCACCGTAAACTCGCTTGAAGTTACATGGCGCTCCATATCTTGAAGGCGAGTATCTACACGCGTTAAACGCTCTTTTAAATCTTGCAATGCGCGGCGCGGCGGCTCGCCTTTTTGCCATACTTTAAATTTTACTTCTAGCGGATCATCAGTTTTAGTTGAGCTTTTTGTTTGCGCTGTTGCGGGCTCTTTTTTATCTAAAATGAACCAGGCTGCAATATACGCTACCACAAATAATGGGCCACCCGTTAGCAGTACCGCACTAACAAATATAATGCGAACTAACCATAACTCCATATTAAAGTAGTCACTTAATCCCGCACACACACCGGCTATTTTACCGCGTTGTGGGTCTCTTAATAATTCGCGTTTGGCACTCATACTTTGCGTCTCCATTGTGGTGACTCTTGATCAAGCAATGCTTCAAGTGTTTCTAATCGATCAGCCATTTTTTCAGCTTTGTGTGCAAGCTCAAGTAATTGGCGATGTTCGTGCTCACTTAAACCTTGGCTTACTTGTTTCTTGCTACGGTAGTGCAAAATTAGCCACAGCGGAGCAACAAAAATCATAAACAAGATAAATGGTGCAACTAATATCTCTGGATCAAACATAATCCTCTCCTGACAATCCGTTTTGATGTTTTTAAGCTGGGGCACAAGGGCCCCATATATTTTTATATGTAATTATTTATCAGCTAACTTCTTTTTAAGTTCGGCTAGCTCATCATCTATCTTTTCATTTTTTTGTAGATTAGCAATTTCATCCGCTAACGTCTTTTTACCTAAATCGTACGACTCAATTTGAGATTCTAGTCCATCAATTTTGGTTTCGTAACGTTCAAAGCGGTTAAGTGCTTCTTCTACTTTTGAGCTATCAAGTGTCTTTTTCACTTCAAGGCGCGACTCAGCCGAACGTTGGCGAAGTATAATCGCTTTTTGACGAGATTTAGCATCTGCTAGCTTTTCTTGTAGCGTCGTTACTTCTTGCTGTAATTTCTCAATATGAGACTCTACATGTTCAAGCTCACTCGCTACTGAAGCAACTGCATCTGCCGACTTTTGCTTTTCAAGTAAGGCTGAACGCGCTAAATCGTCGCGGTCTTTACTTAAAGCCAGTTCGGCTTTATCTTGCCAATCACTTACCTGCGCTTTAAGTGTATCTAAGCGGCGTACAATTTCTTTTTTCTCAGCCAATGTTTTAGCTGATGTAGAACGTACTTCAACAAGCGTATCTTCCATTTCTTGAATAATCAGACGAACCATTTTTTCTGGGTCTTCTGCTTTATCTAAAATGGCGTTGATATTAGAATTAACAATATCTGCAAAACGTGAAAAAATTCCCATAACATTTACCTCTGTAATTAAAACTTAGTTAGTCTGCTATAACTAGTATCAATATGCTTGCCAACTTTTTAAAAGTTAAAATACACTTTATTTTCATTACGTTAAACTAAATATACAAATTTCTTTAGTTATCCCTAATTATGAAATACACTAACTGTTAGTAAAAATGACCAAGAGTTAGGAAATATGAGCCAATATCGCCAACAGGATAATTTACTCGGCCAATCAGATAGCTTTCTGTCTGTATTAGATCAGGTATCGCAACTGGCTAATTTAGATAAACCGGTACTTATTATTGGTGAACGCGGCACAGGTAAAGAGCTAATAGCAGCACGCTTACACTTTTTATCAAAACGCTGGGATCAAAACTACGTAAAGCTTAACTGTGCAGCGCTTAACGAAAACCTACTCGAAAGTGAGTTATTTGGCCACGAAAGCGGTGCTTTTACGGGGGCAAGTAAACGTCACGAAGGTCGTTTTGAACGCGCTAACAGCGGCACACTGTTTTTAGATGAATTAGCTAATACCTCAGCTATGGTACAAGAAAAACTGCTGCGCGTTATAGAATACGGTGAGTTTGAACGTGTTGGCGGCAAACAAACTGTAAAAGTAGATACCCGCTTAGTGTGTGCGACAAACGAAGATCTTCCTTATTTGGCCGAGCAAGGTGAATTTAGAAGTGATTTACTCGATCGCCTTGCCTTTGATGTAATTACCCTACCACCACTGCGCGAACGCCAAGACGATATTATGCTTCTTGCTGAGCAGTTTGCGATGAACATGGCGCGCGATTTAGAGTGGGAACTGTTTAGCGGCTTTACCCGAAGCGCAACAGAAACACTGCTTAGTTATGATTGGCCTGGTAATATTCGTGAACTTAAAAATGTGGTTGAACGCAGTTTGTATCGCCACGGTAGTGAACATATTCCCGTTCACCAGATTATTTTAGACCCATTCGATAGCCCATTTAGACCAAAAGCGCGTATTAAAGCACCTGTAGCGGCTCAAACGGTTAATGCAGAGCCTATTGTTGTTACGCCGCCGGTTACTCAAGCAAGCAGTAATGTAGCCGTCGATATTCAATTTCCGTGCAGCTTAAAAGAGCATTCAAACGACTTTGAAATAAACATGATTAATAAAGCACTCGAACATAGCCAATTTAATCAAAAGAAAACTGCAGAAGTACTTGGTTTAACGTATCATCAATTACGTGGTTATCTTAAAAAATACAACTTGTTGGATCAACAATAGTCAGAGGTTATGCGGGTGCATAAATTATTACTTGTTTTGCTTACCACCACTTTAGTTGGTTGCCTTGATAGCAAAGAAGAAATCATAGAAGAAAAAAACCAAGGCTTAGTTTATTGCGCTGAAGCTAACCCTGTGTCGTTTAATCCGCAAGTCACGACCACCGGTTCAACTATTGATATAATTGCTAACCAATTATACGACCGCTTAATTAGCATTGACCCTGTTACGGCAGAGTTTCAAAGTGAGCTGGCGACCGATTGGAAAATTAGCAAAGATGGTAAATCGGTTACCTTTACCCTGCGTAAAGATGTAAAGTTTCATACAACTTCTTATTTTACCCCATCGCGGGACTTTAACGCCGACGACGTTATATTCACCTTTAGCCGATTATTCGATGTATATAATCCATATCACTTTGTGGGCGATGCCGATTACCCGTATTTTCAAAGTGTAGGAATTGATCAACTTATTCGCAAAATTGTGCGCGTGTCTGACTACCAAGTCCGTTTTGAATTGTTTAATCCTGAAAGTAGTTTTTTAGCTAATATGGCTACCGACTTTGCCGTGGTGCTTTCAGAAGAATACGCCATGAAACTTAAGAAAAATAATCAAAAAAACTTATTTGATCAGTACCCTATTGGCACCGGCCCGTATATTTATAAAGAATACCGCCGAGATCATCTTGTGCGCTTTTACCGTAACCCACTTTATTGGAAGCATGACGTTGCACTTGAGCAATTGGTTTACGATATAACCCCTAACGGCACTACGCGCATAGCAAAAATGCTGACTAAAGAGTGCGATGTAACGGCTCATCCAAGTAGTGCACAATTGAGCATTTTAGCGCAACGCGATGATATAAACGTCGAAAAAGAAACAAACTTAAACATAGGTTATTGGGCATTTAATACAGAGCGTGCTCCGTTTGACGACTTACGCGTACGCCAAGCGCTTGCGCACGCAATAGATGTAGATAAAATAATGCAGGCGGTTTATTACGGTAACGGTACTCGCGCACAATCTATTTTGCCGCCAACCTCTTGGGCATTTGAGCCACAAGAAGATATACCTACGTTTGATCCAGAACTTGCTAAAAAATTACTTATTGAAGCAGGGTTGCCTAATGGCTTTGATATGACGATATGGGCTATGCCTGTGAGTCGTATTTATAATCCCAATGCACGTAAAATGGCTGAGCTTATGCAAAGTGATTTACGCAAAGTAGGCGTTAACGTCAGTATTGTAGAATATGAGTGGAATACGTTTATTCAACGTATTGGCGAGCATAGGCACGACAGTGTATTACTTGGTTGGGCCGCAGATACACCCGACCCTGATAACTTTTTTAGCCCGCTGCTGAGTTGCACCGCTACTTTTAGTGGCAAAAACCCTGCAAACTGGTGTAATCCCCAATTTGATTTATTGCTTACTAAAGCACTAGACACCACTGATTTAAACAAACGTAAAAAATACTACGAAGATGCACAAAGCTTAATTATTAAAGAGTTGCCGTTATTACCAATTGCTCATGGCTTGCGCTTTCAAGCAAGTAGCGCTGATGTGGAAGGCATAACACTTGGCCCGTTTGGTGCTATTTCGCTTGCTAATGCGAGGAAAAAATAATGATCTTAGATTATATTTTACGTCGCCTTGGTTTGTTCTTTTTTATGATACTAATGCTCAGCGTATTTACGTTTTCACTGGCGTATTTATTTCCCGGTGATCCGCTAAGTAATTTAAGTGGCATACCAAGTGGTAACTTTGCACAGCATAGTGAGCTTGAGGATAAATATTTATACAACAGCAATTACTTTATGCAATACATTGCCTTTTTAGGGAGAATATTTCAAGGCGATTGGGGGCTTTCATTTGCCTCTGGTAACAGCGTGTTTAGCCATATTATTGACTTACTACCGGCTACTTTAGAGCTAAGCGTATATGCATTAATTGTATCGGTTGTTATTGGTGTACCTACTGGCATTTTAGGCTCTGGCTATCATAAACGCTGGCCCGACAAACTTATAAACTCTGTCACTATGGTAGGTTATTCAATGCCTGTGTTTTGGCTCGCATTGTTGTTAATAATGGTTTTTTCATTAAAGCTTGGCTGGTTTCCTATGTCGGGCAGAATGGGCCTCCTTTACGAAATACCCGCCAGTACAGGGTTTATATTAATTGATATTGCTCTAGCTGGATTTCCATATAAAGGGATGGCCTTTGTTGATGCGCTGCGTCATTTAACACTCCCTACTATTGTATTGGCCATGTATCCAACCACGGTATTAGTGCGCTTTACTCGCGAGTCTATGCTTAAGGTAATGGATCAAAACTTTATTAAAACAGCTAGGGCAAAAGGCCTTAACCGCCGTCAACTTATCATGCACCATGCACTGCGTAATGCTCTACTACCGGTAATTAAGCAAATTGGTTTGCAATTTAGCACCTTGATAACACTTGCGATGATTACTGAAGTTATTTTTTCTTGGCCGGGTATTGGCCGATGGTTAATCGATAGTATTTATCAGCGCGACTTTCCTGCAATTCAAGGCGGATTAATGGCGGTGTCTTTATTTGTTATTTTAGCCTCTATTACAGCTGAGCTTACTTACACTTTATTCGATCCACTCTCGCGGAATCAGGCCCATGGCAAAGTTTAATTTATTTTCTGAAGAGTCGAATAAATCGCCACTTGCGCGATTTTGGCGCAAATTTAAAAACAATCACCCAGCTTTGGTTGGTTTATGGATATTTATGGCGTTTGCATTATTGGCCGCCACAGCTCCTTTTTTAGCGCCCTATGGCGTAAACCAACAGCATAGTGATGCACTACTCATACCGCCCTCATGGCGAGAAATGGGCGATGTACGCTTTATTTTAGGCACCGATGATTTAGGCCGTGATGTACTCTCGCGCTTAATGAATGGTGCAACATATACGTTTGGACTTTCTGTTGTAGCTGCCCTAATCACGACCCTGTTTGGTGTATTAGTGGGGACTTTTGCAGGGATTAGTAAAGGGTTGCGTTCAAGCTTTTTAAATCATTTACTTGATATAACACTTTCTATTCCTTCTTTGTTATTGGCCATAATAATAATCGCCATACTCGGTCCTGGTTTAATGAATACCGTATGGGCAATTATTTTAGCGTTACTACCGCAATTTATTCACTCGGTGCGCAACCTAATTGTTGATGAATTAAGTAAAGATTACATTACTGCGTTTAGACTCGATGGCGCATCTAATTGGCATATAATATCGCGCGGTATTTTCCCTAATATTTATGAGCATATTGTGGTTATATTCACGATGGCGCTTTCTACTGCGATATTAGATATTTCAGCACTGGGATTTTTAAAATTAGGGGCTCAGCCACCAACGACCGAATGGGGCGCAATATTAGCCGAAAATCTAGGCCTTATTTATTTAGCGCCGTGGACTGTAGCGCTACCTGGTGTACTGTTATTTTTAGCCGTGTTATCTACTAATTTAGTAGGCGATGGCCTGCGACAAGTGCTAAAAGCACGTAAGGCTGATTAAATGCAATTACTCGATGTTCGTAACTTAACAATTGAACTACGTACCTCTGAAACTGTAATTAGAGCTGTAGACAGAGTGAGCTTTAGCTTAAAAGAAGGTGAAGTACATGCGCTTGTGGGCGAGTCTGGCTCTGGCAAAAGCTTAATAGCAAAAGCGATTATTGGTGTATTAAACGAGCGCTGGGATATTACTGCCGACCGTATTCATTGGCGCGGCGTAGACTTAATGCGTTTAAGCCCAGAGAAACGCCGTAAAATAGTAAGCCAAGATATAGCGATGATCTATCAAGACCCAAGTCGCTGCCTTGACCCAACCGCTAAAATATTTGACCAAATTGCCGAAACACTCCCAGAGGTCGCAACTAAAGGTTTCTTTTTAAAACGCAACCGAGAGAGAAAAGACAGAGTAAAGGCGCTTATTCATAAGGTGGGTATTAAAAACCACGAAGCGGTACTAAGTAGTTACCCTCATGAGCTCTCTGAAGGCGTATGTCAAAAAGTAATGATTGCGATGGCCATTGCTCGCACGCCTAAACTTTTAATCGCTGATGAGCCCACTACAGCGCTTGAGAGCACAACTCGCGCACAAGTATTTAGGTTACTAAAAAGCTTAAATCAACTTAAAAACATGTCTATTTTGATGATCTCTCATGAACTGGAAGAGATTGCACATTGGTCGCATGGCATTCATGTTTTATATTGCGGGCAAATGGTTGAAGCAGGCCCAACCCATGAAATATTTAAACAGCCTCGCCATCCATACACGCAAGCATTACTAAAAAGCTTGCCAGACTACGAGCAAGGCTTAGCACATAAAGAACCTTTTTATGCGCTTAAAGGGACTATCCCTACCCTGCAACATTTGCCCATTGGCTGTCGCCTTGGGCCGCGTTGTCCGCAAGCACAAAAAGCCTGTGTGGTTACACCAGCCCTAACTAAGCATCATGGTCATAGTTATGCGTGTCACTTCCCGTTAATTAAGGACATGAAGTAATGCAACCACTGTTAAAAGTACAAGCACTTTGTAAAACCTTTAATGTGCGAGCTGGGCTTTTTTCACGTAAAAAGTTTGAAGTCCTTAAAAACATTTCATTTTGCGTAGGTAAAGGTGAAAGCATTGCCATAATTGGCGAAACAGGCGCAGGTAAAAGTACGTTGGCAAAACTACTTTCAGGAGCTGATAGCGCTGATAGCGGGCAAATTTTGCTCGAGAATAATATTATCGAAGATAATGGCGTACGCGATAATCAATGTCGCCATATTCGTATGATTTTTCAAGATTCTGCTGCATCGCTCAACCCGGGCTTAACCATTGGCGAAATGCTTGATGATTGCCTGCAATATAATACTGAACTTGATGCTAGTGAACGCACTGAAAAGATTGATGCAACGCTTTCTAAGGTGGGTTTGTTAATCGATCATAAACACTACTACCCGCATATGTTTAGCGTGGGGCAGTTACAACGTGTAGCGTTTTCTCGTGCATTAATTTTAGATCCTAAGGTGATTGTACTTGATGAAGCTGTTTCGTCTTTAGATCCCTCTATACGGGCGCAAATAGTAAACTTGTTACTTAAGCTGCAGCGCGATACAGGCCTTACGTATGTGATGATCACTCATCATTTAAGTTTAGTACGTCACATTAGTGATTTTGTAGTTGTACTTGATAAAGGCGAAGTGGTTGAATACGGTCCTACTGAAGATGTTTTTCAAAACCCTCAATCAAAAGTAACGCAGCGTTTATTAAGCTGCTAAAGCAGATTATAAATACCTAACTTTTTTGTAAGGTAACCGTATTTAACTAGGTCTTCTTGTTAATTGTATTTAATTAACAAGAGATCTCATGCTTAAACAAAAGTTACTACTTAGCCTTTCCCCATTACTCCTTCTATCTGCCTCAGCTATTGCTGATACAAATTGGGTTGGTGGCGTTGATCATTTAGGTTTAACCGTATCAAACTTAGATGCATCCAAAGCATTTTTTTACTGATGTACTTGGCTTTAAAACGCTAGGGAATGACCCAGCCTATCTTGCTTATTTTTTATCAAACAATAAAATAACCATTACATTATGGCGCGTGAAAAACGATGCAAAACGTGTGGAGTTTAATCGAGCAGAAAATGTGGGCTTACACCATTTAGCACTCAGTGTTGAAAGTATCAAAAAGTTAAGCGAGCTACATGAACACTTAAAAATGCAAAATAATATTATTATAGAGTTTGCACCCGAAAACTTAGGTAGCGGCCCAACCCAACATATGATGATAAGAGAGCCTAGCGGCAATCGGATTGAGTTTATTGCCAGAGGTAATTAAAAGACAATAAAGAAAGGCGCTTTAAAAGCGCCTTTCTTTATGAGCTAAAATTAATTACTCAACAGTTTGTGTAGCCGTTGGTAAGTTAAGCTCAGCATTGGCTTTAAGCGCTTCAATAAATACCATGTAGTTTTTATTAGCTTGCGCCATAGTAATGCTTTGTTTTGCTTGAGGGTCAATATTAGCTGCAACTTGTGCATCCGTTACCGACTTAAGCGCAACAATTGCTGCATCACCATTATTTAAATTAACGAGATCGACTACCGCAGAATCCGCTGGGTGAGCCATTTTAAAAGCTTGAGTCACAATAGCAGGTGAAACAGTGTAGCTTTGACGTGTTAACTTAGCTTCTTGGCGAAGTGTTAAGCTTTGCTCGTTAGCAACATCGTTTAAGCTCTTACCTGCTTGTACTTCTGCAAATAAGCTACGTGCCTTTTCTTTAGCAAGCTCTGATGATTTTTCATTCACTAAACGCGCTTTAATTTCCTCGCTTACTTCGTCTAACGGCTTAGTAGCAGCAGCTTTGTGCTCGTTAATACGAACAATGATTGCATGCTCATCGCCAAGCTCAATAACTTCAGAATTTACTTTATCTTCAAGTAAATCAACTGATGTTAGTGCTGTGACAACTGCAGGGCTGTTTAACGGCTCTGGTAGAGCATTAAGTGCTAAAAGAGGTGTAGATTTAACTTCCACTTCAGCAACTTCTGCAGCATCGTCTAAGCGGTCTGAAATTTCAAATGCAAGTGCACCCATTTCAGTTTGCTTTTCGTAAAATGCATCAATTTTTTCAGCTTGTTCTAATTCAGCACGTAAGTCAGCTTTAACATCGTCATACGCTTTAACTTGTTGTGGTTGAATGTCAGTAAGTTTAATTATGTGATAACCAAACTCAGAAGTAACAACGTCAGAAATATCACCTTTATTTTCAAGCGCGAAAGCCGCGTCTTCAAATGCAGGGTCCATTACATCACGCTCAATCCACTCAAGATCGCCGCCCATTTCGCCACTAACGATATCGTCAGACGATGATTGTGCTAACTCAGCAAAGTCTGCACCTTGCTCTAGCTGTGCATGAAGAGCATTGGCTTTTTCTTTTGCTGCATCATCGTCTTCACTGTTATCAATTAAGATATGTGATACGCGACGCTTTTCTGGCTCAACGTATTGTGCTTTGTTTTGCTCATAATACGCTTTAACGTCATCCTCGGTTACCGATTCAACATTGATATCTGCTGCTTTAAGCTCAATGTAACTTACTGAGATAAGCTCTGGAGATAAAAATTGAGATGCGTTTAAGTCGTAGTAATCAGATACTTCTTGATCTGATACTTCAACATTCGCGGCAAGTGCCTCTTTGTTTACAACTACGTAATCAATACTACGAGTTTGCTGCTGAAGAGCAATTGCGCTTTTCAGCTCGCTCTCTAGAGCAAAGTCTGTACCTGCAACAGCAGATACAACCTGGCTGCGTGTCATATCTTTACGTAAATATTCACGAAAAGCATCTGGTTGAAAATTCATTTGACGAATTACTTGTAGGTAACGGTCGTTATTAAATTTTTCACCAATTTGAAAGTACGGTAATTCTAAAATTGTTTTACGTACACTTTCGTCGCTTACGCGAAGGCCTAAATCAGCCGCTAGCTGTGATTGCAATTCTTGTTGTACTAAGCGGTCAACTACACCTTGACGAATTTGTGCCATGTAATTTGGATCAGCTGCAATTTGTGTAAAGTATTCACCAAATTGTTGCTCTAAACGGCTACGTTCATTTTGGTAAGCACGGTTAAAATCGGTTTGACTAATTTTAATTCCATTTACTTCAGCAACGGGTTGTTCTGTGGTTTGACCTAAGTAACTACCGATCCCTGCTAAGGCAAAAGATAAAATCACCGCGCCTAAAATTATTTTGGCTACAGGTCCTTGCGAACCTTCTCTGATTTTCTCAAGCATTTGTTTATCTCTTTTTGATCAAGGTATTTTACCTTGTCACATGTAAAAAAAGCGTATCTTACCAGATACGCTTTTTCACTTGAAGTAACTGGCGGAAAAGTTACTTAACTCATCTGTTGTGGTGAATCAGTAACTTTACACTCGCCATAACTAATGTGTTTAAAACAGTGATTAGTTTACTGCGTCTTTAAGCGCTTTACCGGCTTTGAAAGCTGGAATAGTTGCAGCAGCAATTTGGATAGTTTCACCAGTTTGCGGGTTACGGCCTGAACGTGCAGCACGTTCACGTACTGAGAAAGTACCAAAACCTACAAGTGCAACTGAGTCGCCATCTTTTAGCGCGCCAGATACAGATTCGATGAATGAATCTAGTGCACGACCTGCAGCCGCTTTAGAAATGTCAGCATCAGCTGCGATTTGATCGATTAATTGAGATTTATTCACAATATCATCCTCTTTCATTGTTATTATCAAGAGCGATGGTTTTTTAAACTAACATCACTTTTTTGAAAATTTTAGAGCAAACTTTTAATGCCCACATGATTATATTTTTCTTAAGCCTAGGCCCCGTAAGGGCTAGGCTTGAAAACCAGTGCTTAACTTATCATACCGTTTAGATTTGAAAAGCCCTAAAAAGCACTTTTTTTATGTTTTTTCTTGGTTTTTAGGTGTTTCGACCGAAAAACTCTCAACAGGATGCACTAAAGCAAGCTTTAACACCTCGTCAATCCAAGTAACTGGGTGAATATCAAGACCTGCCAGCACGTTGTCTGGTATCTCTTTTAAGTCACGTTCGTTAATTTTTGGAATGATCACTGTTTTAATTCCACCACGATGCGCCGCTAATAACTTCTCTTTTAAACCACCAATCGGAAGTACTTCACCGCGTAATGTAATTTCACCTGTCATAGCAACATCTGCTCGTACAGGATTACCCGTTAAGCTAGATACAAGACCCGTTACCATTGCTGCGCCCGCACTAGGACCATCTTTTGGTGTTGCGCCCTCAGGTACGTGTACGTGAATATCACGTTTTTCGTAAAAGTCGCTGTTAATACGGAAAGTATCTGCTCGATTACGCACAACCGTCATTGCCGCTTGAATCGACTCTTGCATTACATCGCCAAGAGAACCGGTGTAACTTAACTTGCCTTTACCTGGCACTGCCGCACATTCAATTGTTAGCAAATCACCGCCAACTTCTGTCCATGCTAAGCCTGTAACTTGACCAATACGGTCGCCATCTTCAGCTTTACCATAGTCAAAGCGCTGCACACCTAAAAAGTCTTCTAGGTTATCTTGATTGATGGTCACTATTTTAGTGTCTTTTTCAAGTAAGATGTTTTTAACTGCTTTACGACATAGTTTCGAAATTTCGCGCTCTAGGTTACGTACACCCGCTTCACGTGTGTAATAACGAATAATGCCAATAATTGCGCTGTCTTCGATAACTATTTCAGACTCTTTTAAGCCGTTACGTTTAACTTGTTTAGTAATTAAGTGCTCTTTTGCAATGTTTAGCTTTTCATCTTCGGTGTAACCCGACAAGCGAATAACTTCCATACGGTCCAATAATGGGCCAGGAATGTTAAAGCTGTTTGATGTTGCTACAAACATAACGTCAGATAAATCGTAATCGACTTCAAGATAGTGATCGGCAAAATGACTGTTTTGCTCCGGATCAAGCACCTCTAACAATGCTGATGCTGGGTCGCCGCGCATGTCCGATGACATTTTATCGATTTCATCTAATAAGAATAATGGGTTTTTAACGCCCACTTTTGTCATGTTTTGAATTAGCTTACCTGGCATTGAACCTATGTATGTACGACGATGACCGCGAATCTCAGCTTCATCACGTACGCCGCCAAGCGCCATACGAACATACTTACGACCAGTCGAACGTGCAATAGATTGCCCAAGTGATGTTTTACCAACACCTGGTGGTCCAACTAAACATAAAATTGGCCCTTTGAGCTTATTAGTACGCTGTTGTACTGCGAGGTACTCAATAATGCGTTCTTTTACTTTATCTAAGCCGTGGTGATCGCTATCAAGAATTTTTTGTGCGCCTGCTAAGTCTTTTTTCACTTTAGAGCGTTTTTTCCATGGCACATTAATTAATGTATCTATGTATGAACGCACTACAGTCGCTTCTGCAGACATTGGCGACATCATTTTAAGCTTATTGAGCTCTGTAGTTGCCTTTTCTTTAGCTTCATCAGGCATGCCAGAATCTTCAATACGCTTTTTAAGCGCTTCAAATTCATCAGGCACATCATCAAGCTCACCAAGTTCTTTTTGAATGGCTTTCATTTGCTCATTGAGGTAATACTCGCGCTGAGATTTTTCCATCTGCTTTTTAACGCGGGTACGAATTTTCTTCTCAACTTGCAATAAGTCTATTTCGCCTTCCATTAGTGCCATTAAATATTCAAGACGTTCTGTGACACTTGAAATTTCGAGCACTTTTTGTTTTTCAGGTACTTTAAGCGGCATATGCGCTGCCATTGTGTCGGCAAGACGTGCTGGCTCATCAATACCTGAAACCGAAGTTAGTACTTCAGGTGGAATTTTTTTATTTAGCTTTACATAGCCTTCAAACTGGCTAATTGCGCTTCGGATAAAAATATCTTGCTCTTGTTCATCTACAGAATCAGATTCAATAAATTGAGCATTAGCGACAAAAAAGTCATCGTTATCTACAAATTCTTCAATTTGTGCGCGCTGTGTACCTTCGACTAAAACTTTAACTGTACCGTCTGGTAATTTTAATAACTGAAGTACAGTGGCAATAGTACCGATACGATAAATATCATCTTGCTCTGGTTCATCTACAGTTGCATCTTTTTGTGCAACCAAGAAAATTTGTTTGTCTTTGTCCATTGCCGCTTCTAGGCATTTTATTGATTTTTCACGGCCAACAAAAAGCGGGATCACCATGTGCGGGTATACCACAACATCGCGCAGTGCAAGGACTGGGATTTCGACTCGGTCGGTTCTCTCAAGCGTCATTATAGTTTCTCTTCGCACTTCATTTATTTTAAAGATTACTCAAGTATATGGGGATAACCTAATTAAAGTTCAACAATTTTCCCTAACTCGATTAAATTAATTATAAAAAAAGGAGCCTAAGGCTCCTTTTTCCACTCAAATAGCTTAAAAACTATTCTGATGCAGCTTTATCTTGTTTATTATTTTCATAAATCAAGATTGGATCTGACTCACCTTTAATAACGGTTTCATCAATAACTACTTTGCTTACATCATCCATTGAAGGAAGCTCGTACATAGTATCAAGTAGTACACCTTCAACAATTGAACGAAGACCACGTGCGCCTGTTTTACGCTCCATTGCTTTGTGGGCAATTGCAGCTAAGGCATCATCGCGAAACTCAAGTTCAACGTCTTCCATACCAAACAATACTGAAAACTGTTTAGTAATCGCGTTTTTAGGTTCACTCAATATTTGTACAAGAGCTGCTTCATCAAGTTCTGTTAACGTAGCCACTACCGGCAAACGGCCTATGAACTCAGGAATTAAGCCATATTTAACTAAATCTTCTGGCTCTACATCTTTAAATGTTTCACTTAAAGAACGACTCGCCGCAGACTCTTTTACGCTAACGCCAAAACCGATACCGGTGTTTTTATGGCTACGTTGCTCAATTACTTTATCTAGGCCTGAAAATGCACCACCACAAATAAACAAGATTTTAGATGTATCTACTTGTAAAAACTCTTGCTGTGGATGTTTACGACCACCTTGCGGTGGAACAGAAGCAACGGTGCCTTCAATCAGTTTAAGTAGCGCCTGTTGAACGCCCTCGCCTGATACGTCGCGCGTAATTGAAGGGTTATCTGATTTACGAGAAATCTTGTCAATTTCATCGATGTAGACAATACCGCGCTGTGCTTTTTCAACATCGTAATCGCACTTTTGTAAAAGCTTTTGAATGATGTTTTCAACATCTTCACCTACATAACCTGCTTCGGTTAATGTAGTGGCATCGGCCATAGTAAACGGCACGTCAAGTAGGCGCGCTAATGTTTCTGCAAGTAATGTTTTACCACTACCTGTTGGGCCGATAAGCAAAATATTACTTTTACTTAATTCAATATCTTGCTTAGTCGACTGGTTACGTAGGCGTTTATAATGGTTATAAACGGCAACAGACAATACTTTTTTAGCATGATCTTGACCAATAACATAATCGTCTAAGTGTTTACGAATTTCTTTTGGTACAGGTAGTTTGTCAGACGTATCATGCTTAGGAGCAATGTCTTTGATCTCTTCCCTGATAATATCGTTACACAACTCTACACATTCATCACAAACGTATACTGAAGGGCCTGCAATTAATTTACGCACTTCATGTTGGCTTTTGCCACAAAAAGAGCAGTATAACAATTTATTACTTTTGTCGCCGTCTGTAGGAGTGTCAGACATTCAGCTACCTCATTTTATTACGTTGGCCACCAAAACTATTGGCGGCTATTTCAATACGCTTTAACTATACCAAAATTTATTGGTTTTCGCATAGTAACTCAAAGTGGCAAACAGGTAGTCCTGCTTACCAAGCGCTTACTTTTTGTCGCGATTTGTAAACACAGAGTCTACCAAGCCGTAATCTACAGCTTGCGAAGCACTCATGAAGTTATCACGATCAGTGTCTTTAGAGATAATATCTAATGGTTGGCCTGTATGCTCAGCCATTAAGCGGTTAAGCTTATCTTTAATAGACAGAATTTCTTTAGCGTGTATTTCAAAGTCAGATGCTTGACCTTGGAAACCACCTAATGGTTGGTGAATCATCACACGTGAGTTTGGTAGGCAAAAACGCTTACCTTTAGCACCAGCAGTAAGTAAAAAAGCACCCATGCTTGCAGCTTGACCTACACATATTGTACTTACATCTGGTTTGATGAAGTTCATTGTGTCGTAAATAGCCATACCCGCAGTTACTGAACCACCTGGTGAGTTGATATATAAAAAGATATCTTTATCAGGGTTCTCTGATTCTAAAAATAGCATTTGCGCTAAGATCAGATTTGCCATGTTGTCTTCAACTTGACCTGTTAAAAAGATAATACGCTCTTTTAATAATCTCGAATAAATATCATACGAGCGCTCGCCTTTTGGTGTTTGTTCAACAACCATTGGGACCAATGCATTTAGGGGATCTGTAATACCAGTATTCATACTTATTTAATTCCTTATGCGCTTATACTTATCCTTATTATAAGGAAGCATAGTTATCGTTTTTCGCAAATTTAGAGCCAAAAACTAAAATGGCCCGGGCACGCTGTATAAACAGAGTAACACGAGCCATTTAATCGTTAGCGAGAGCTTAAGTCAATGACTTATTAAGCACCTTGCTGTGGATTCATGATGTCATCAAATGCTTTTTCAACATCAGTAACAACTGCTTTAGCTAAAATAGCTTCAACAGCTTGCTCTTCCATTGCTACATTACGCATTTGCTGCATAAGTTGATCATTACCTTTGTAGTATTCTACTACTTCAGTTGGATCTTCGTATGCAGAAGCTACTGTTGCGATTAATGCTTCAACTTTAGCATCATCAACTTTGATGTCGTTAGCTTTAATCACTTCACCTAATAAAAGGCCAGTTTTTACACGTGTTACAGCTTGCTCGTGGAACAATTCAGCTGGAAGCTCTGGCATGTTTTGAGCGTCGCCGCCAAAACGTTGAGCTGCTTGCTGACGTAGAGCATCAACTTCTTGATCAACAAGTGCTTTAGGCACTTCGATTTCGTTGTTAGCTAAAAGACCTTTGATTGCTTGGTCTTTAACGCTTGCTTTAACCGCTTGGTCTAGCTCACGTGTCATGTTCTTTTTAACTTCTTCTTTAAGCGCGTCTACGCCGCCTTCGGTAACACCGAATTTAGTTGCAAACTCTTCGCTTAATTCTGGTAATTCTTGCGCTTCAACTTTTTTCACTGTGATAGTGAATTGAGCCGCTTTACCTTTTAAGTTTTCAGCGTGGTAATCATCAGGGAAAGTTACATCAGCAACTACTTCTTCGCCTGCTTTTTTACCTACGATGTTATCTTCAAAACCTGGGATCATACGACCTTGGCCAAGTTCTAATGGGAAGTCTTCAGCTTTGCCGCCTTCAAATACTTCACCGTCGATAGTACCTACGAAATCAACTGTTACACGGTCGTTTTCGCCAGCAGCTGCATCAACATCAGCCCACGCTGCGTGTTGCTTACGAAGTGTTTCTAGCATGTTAGCTAAATCTTCGTCAGTTACTGTTACTGCTGGTTTTTCAACAGTAATTTTATCTAAACCTTGAACTTCAACTTCAGGGTAAACTTCAAACGTTGCTGAGAATTCTAAATCTTTACCTGCTTCAAGTGATTTAGGAGCGAATGTAGGCGCGCCAGCTGGGTTGATTTTTTCAGAAACGATTGCTTCGATGTAATTACGTTGCATTACTTCGCCAGCAACTTCTTGACGAACTGCAGGGCCAAAACGCTTGTTAATTACAGATACTGGAACTTTACCAGCACGGAAACCATCTATACGCTGTGTTTTTGACAGTTGTTGTAGGCGTTTTTTTACTTCGGTCTCAACGTTCTCTGAAGGAACGGTGATAGTTATACGGCGCTCAAGGCCTTGGGTCGTCTCAACAGAAACTTGCATGATTTACCTCAATATTCAATTTTGGCGACTGTTCGCCTTCCTTTACAAACAAAGTGTTCTGCATGAGTCTTGATAAAGTTTAAGCGGTTTTCCACACTTAAAAGCATCCGTCGCTACCATGAGACACCATTGCTGCTTTGCCCTTCGGGCACTATGTTAAACAATAGACGCGGCATTATAACCTAATATTTATGATAGTCGAGTATAGGGGGCAATTATTTGGACTAGATAAGGGACTATAAAGACTAACTGAATAAAAAACAGGCTAACTACGGACTAAATAGAATAAAATAGAAATTATTTAATAGAATTATAGGCTAACAGATTTAGATTTATAACTTAGAGGAATTTACTTATTGTTCTTATTAGATAAGAAAATGGTCGGCGATGCAGGATTTGAACCTGCGACCCCTTGGACCCAAACCAAGTGCGCTACCAAACTGCGCTAATCGCCGACATTGAAGAGTTAACTTCTTTTTTCATACTGAACACTTAAACTGAGAGTTTAAGACCATTTTAAGAAAATGGTCGGCGATGCAGGATTTGAACCTGCGACCCCTTGGACCCAAACCAAGTGCGCTACCAAACTGCGCTAATCGCCGATATTCGTTGTAAATGGGGTGACTGATGGGGCTCGAACCCACGACAACCGGAATCACAATCCGGGGCTCTACCAACTGAGCTACAATCACCGCTATATTTACATGTTTTCAAATGGTGCACCCAGAAGGATTCGAACCTTCGACCGACGCCTTAGAAGGGCGTTGCTCTATCCAGCTGAGCTATGGGCGCATCGAAAACTTCATAGTTTACCAATAAGCTATTCGATTATAAAAAATTATAAAAAAATGGTCGGCGATGCAGGATTTGAACCTGCGACCCCTTGGACCCAAACCAAGTGCGCTACCAAACTGCGCTAATCGCCGAAACTTATTATTGCTAGCGAGTGACCTCGTTGACAACGGGGTGCATAATAGTGATTTGACGGGGTTAGGTCAAACGTTTTTTTAAGAAAACCAATCAAGTGCTCATTTTTAGTGCACAATGGTTAAATATTACAATAGTCGGCTGAATTTTAAACTATTTAACAGCTCAAACGTTATATACCTTAAAAGCAACTTGGCGCTGCTATGCTTTTCTGCGAAAATAGTAGGCACATTATAAAACGAGTTAAATAAAGAGCGTATTTTTCTTTATTAGCATTTTTACCCCTATTTTATTATGCATTCGTTTTTAGAGTATCGGTATCTAGTTAATTAACCCCAATTAAAGGTCACCCATGACGGCAAACATCATTGATGGTAAGGCAATCGCAAAACAAGTACGTAGCGCTGTAGCAGAACGCGTAAGTGAACGTGTAGCAAATGGTTTACGTGCACCAGGACTTGCAGTAGTACTTGTAGGACTTGATCCAGCAAGCCAAGTTTATGTTGGTTCAAAACGTAAAGCCTGTGAAGAAGTAGGTTTTATCTCTAAATCATTTGATTTACCAGCAGACACACAAGAGCAAACTCTTTTAGATTTAATTGACGAGCTAAATAATGATGCCGAAGTTGATGGAATTTTAGTGCAGTTACCACTGCCAAAAGGTCTTGATGCTGAAAAGATTTTAGAACGTATTACCCCACATAAAGATGTTGATGGATTTCATCCATATAACATTGGTCGATTAGCACAGCGTATGCCTGCCCTTCGCCCATGTACGCCTAAAGGCATTATTACATTACTTGATTCAACGGGTGTACGCTATAAAGGGATGCATGCAGTTGTCGTTGGCGCGTCAAATATTGTTGGTCGTCCAATGTCGTTAGAGCTTTTATTAGCAGGTTGTACTACCACTGTGTGTCATAAATTTACTCAAGACTTAGAAACACATGTTCGCCGCGCTGACTTATTAGTTGTGGCTGTCGGTAAACCGGAATTTATACCGGGAGATTGGATAAAAGAAGGCGCTATTGTTATCGATGTGGGCATTAACCGCTTAGATACGGGTAAATTAGTCGGTGATGTTCAATACAGTGTGGCCGAACAAAAAGCACATTTTATTACACCTGTACCAGGTGGCGTTGGCCCGATGACTGTCGCAAGCTTAATTGAAAACACACTTGAAGCGTGTGAAAAGTATCACAGCTAAGCTGTTAAAAAATCAAAAAAGGGTTGCCATTTGGCAACCCTTTTTTAGTTTGACCTGAATTACTTTAAACGCTTACGCTTTACGCCACGTTGTTTTACCAGCTGAATCTTCAAGTATTACACCTAACGCATTAAGTGCATCACGTGCTTCATCAGCAGCAGCCCAGTCCTTACTAGCACGTGCTTCATTACGTTTTACAATTAATGCTTCAATTGTCGCAACTTCGTCGTCATCTTGCCCACCTTGTAAAAAAGCTTCCGGTGCTTGTTGAGCAACACCTAACACTTCACCGAGGCTACGCAGTATAAACGCTAACTTGCCAGCTTGACCTGCGTCACTTTCTTTTACGCGGTTTAATTCTTTAGCAAGTTCGAACAACACAGGTAGTGCTTCTGGTATATTAAAGTCATCATTCATTGCTTTTCTAAACTTAGCAACAAACTCATTGCCTTCTAAGTCGCACTCTACCGGTACGACATCACGAAGCGCTGTATAAATGCGTTCAAGTGATGAACGCGCTTGGTCTAAATTTTCTTGTGAGTAATTTAATTGGCTGCGGTAATGCCCTGAAATTAAAAAGTAACGAACAGATTCGGCATCGTATGCTTTTAAAACTTCACGCACAGTAAAAAAGTTATCTAACGACTTAGACATTTTTTCTTTATTTACTTGCACCATGCCAGTATGTATCCATGTATTTACATACTTGCCGTTGTTTGCACAGCACGACTGGGCAATTTCGTTTTCATGATGTGGAAACTGTAAATCAGACCCCCCACCGTGAATATCAAAATGCTCACCTAAGTGTTTTGAGCTCATTGCCGAACATTCAATATGCCAACCAGGACGCCCTTCACCCCACGGTGATGACCATGATGGCTCACCTGCTTTGGCTTTTTTCCATAACACAAAATCAAGCGGATCGTCTTTATCTTGAGCCACTTCTACGCGAGAGCCCGATTGCAACATAGTTAAATCTTGCTGAGAAAGCGCACCATATTGCTCAAACGTTGATACATCAAACAAAACATCGCCATCAGCTGCGACATAGGCATGGCCTTTTTCAATCAAGCGCTTAACCATAACGATAATTTCATCCATATGGCTTGTAACTGTTGGTTCAACATCTGGGCGTAGCATATTTAGGCTATCAAAATCTTCATGCATCGCTTTAGTCATGCGCACAGTTAAGTCGTTTATTGACTCACCATTTTCATTTGCACGTTTAATTATTTTATCGTCGATATCTGTAATGTTACGTACATATTTTAAATCGTAACCAATATGACGTAAGTAGCGCACAATAACGTCAAAACCAACAAAAGTACGAGCGTGTCCAATATGGCAGTAATCATAAATGGTGATACCACACACATACATGTCGATTTTGCCTTCGACCATAGGTTTAAATTGCTCTTTTTGTCGCGTGAGTGTGTTGTATATATTTACCATTTACTTTGAGTCCTTGACTATTTACTTGAACAGTTATGTTACCACTTGAAAAGCCCCTGCTCTAGCGCTTTATAACAAACCAAACATCTACTTTGTTAATCTTAGCCAACTACGATAAAATAGCGCCAATATTTAAACCAGATATAGGAAAACACATGGTTGTTCTACACACCAATTTTGGTGACATCACCATTAAAATGTTTGAGCAAGAAGCTCCAAACACTGTTAAAAACTTTTTAGAGTATGCAAATGCTGATTTTTTCAACGGCACTATCTTTCATCGTGTAATCGATGGTTTTATGGTTCAAGGCGGTGGTTTTGTACCAGGTATGGAACAAAAAGAAGTTAACGACCCAATTAAAAATGAAGCTAATAATGGCCTATCTAACAAGATAGGTACTTTAGCAATGGCACGTACACCTGATCCTCATTCAGCTACAGCGCAGTTTTTCATTAACGTGAATAACAACGACTTTTTAAACCACAGCAGCGAAACATCGCAAGGCTGGGGTTACTGTGTTTTTGCTGAAGTAGTAGAAGGCATGGACGTAGTAAATAAAATAAAAGGCGTAGCAACAGGTAGTACTGGTTTTCACCAAGACGTGCCTCTTGAAGATGTGATCATCGAAAGCGTTACTGTTAGCTAATAGTAAGTTTACCCGCGTAATGTGGAGTATCAGCGGGCATTTACCAATGTGTATACGCCCGCTTTATTTATATCGAAAAGACTGACCTATGACTCGCCAAACTTACTTTATTGCAGATTTACACCTAAGCGAAAACCGCCCCGACATTAGCGCTGCATTTTTTGACTTTTTAAATACGCATATACTAAATAAAGATGTAGATGCACTTTATATTTTGGGTGATTTTTTTGAAGTATGGGTTGGAGATGACTACATTACAGCGCTGAGTGCCGATGTAGCAAAGCATTTAAGCGCCGTTAATGATGGTGGGACACCTGTTTATTTTATACATGGCAACCGTGATTTCATCATGCGCAAGCAATATGCAGACATGGCCGCAATGACTTTACTCGATGAACAAACAGTCATTGATTTATATGGTACGCCTACCGTTATTTTACATGGCGACGAAATGTGTACTCAAGATACTGAGTATCAAAAATTTCGTAAAAAAAGCCGTGGTTGGTGGTGGCCAAAATTAATGCTTGCAATGCCACTTTGGTATCGTAAAAAAATAGCGCGTAATGCCCGTGAAAAAAGTAAGTTGAGCCAAGCTGATAAACCTATCGAAATTTTAGACGTTGTAGATGAAGCCGTGCTTGCCACCTTTGCCAAACATAACGTTACTAATATGATTCATGGTCATACTCACCGCCCTAATGTTCATACCTATAAAGTTAATGAACAAACGCTTACTCGTACAGTGCTAGGTGACTGGTATACCCAAGGCTCTTATTTAGTCGTTACCCCTCAATCACAAGAATTAATTAGCACGCCTTTCGCATAATTTAAAATCCTGACTATTATTTAACTATATATTTGAATAATAGTGAGAGGTTTAATGATTAAGCTGTTAATTTTCATCGTAGTAATTGCCATTCCTACCAAAGTATTTAGCGAGCAAACATGGCAAATTGTTACTGAAAACTACCCTCCCTATTTTAGCGAAAACCTTCCTGATAACGGTTGGTTATATGAAATCACTCAATCAGCCCTTAAAACTCAAGGCATTAATAGCGAAGCCGAGTTTACGACATGGGACCGCGCCCTAAAGCTATTAGAAAAAAAGAGAAAAACAGCTATTTTAGGCGCTTTTTATTCATTAAAAAGAAATGAAGTTTTTTACTACTCTCGCCCACTTGCAGTTGCTCATTCAGGAATTTTTAAACGCAAAGAGAGTGCTATTAACTTCGATGGTACAGTTAAATCATTAACACCTTATAGTATTGGTACAGAAGACAATGCCTTTGTAAGCCAAGAGTTTACAAGAAATACTGAGCTGGCAATAACATCCACTAAAAGCCTTCCTACAAGTTTATACCTGCTACAACAAGGACGTATTGATTTGGTCGCAGGCACTAAAGAAGTAGGGAAGTATTGGCTTGAGCACAATAACGAAGTTGATTTAGATAAGAATAAAATTGAGTACTTATTGCCAGATCTTGCTTCTCATAAACTATATTTAGTTGTCTCTAAATCAAATTACAGGGCAAAAGAGTACTTACAAAAGTTTAATAGAGGGATTGATATAATAATTGAAAACGGAAGCATTGCTGAAATCATGAAGAAACACAATTTCAGCAATCAAAAAACAGCTGAATACATTAATTTTTTAAAAGAAAATTAGCTTTCTGCTATTGGCAGGCCACTATGAAACTTAAAATCTTCATCCTGTGATGAAATTAATTCGGCTTCAATCTCGCCAAATTCTTTAACTCGTTCGGTAATATCAAAATCAGCAATTTCTTGCGCTAAAGTTAGATAATCTTGGTAATGACGGGCTTCAGAGCGCAGCAGCGAAATATAAAAATCACCTAAACGTTTGTCAACATGCGGCGCAAGCTTTGCGAAACGCTCACATGAACGCGCCTCAATGTAAGCGCCTACAATTAATTTATCAACAAGGGCGTTTGGCTCAAACGTTTTAACATGACGAAGCATGCCTTTTGCATAACGACATGGTGTAATGCTTTGGTACTCTACACCGTACTCGTCCATAATTTCGAGCACTTGGTAAAAATGATGCAACTCTTCTTTTATCAACAATACCATTTTATCAATTAAATCTTGTCCATATGGCGAATTAGATTTAGGAATTATTGATTTAGTTAGCTTATTTTTAGCGGCGAGATCACGCCAATTTCCCTCACGCTTATAAATAAGCGTTTCAAATGGCTTTAGCCACTCGAGTAAGGCATCACTGCCCTCTTTATCAACAGCGTATTTACGTATTAAAAACATCGCACTTTGAGCCGCTTTTAACTCACAAATTAAGTGATCGATTAAGATTACTGATAAGTTCTCTTTTTTAATTGCCTGCTCCACCCACTGCTGTGGGGTTGTACACACTAAAAAGTTATTGATCGGCTCTAAAAGTTGGCTATGTGGCACGTTGACTGCTCATTACTAAATAAATTTGATATGCCATTATTTTAACACGAAATTTTGTTTGGGATAAATCAAAGCCCTAACCTGTGCAAAAATGTTAATAGTGAGTTAACTTGACTTTGCAAAATAAGTGAACCATAACTGTACGTAGACTGTATAAAAATAAACCAACCAAAACAGTAATACGTTCCTTTTATGGAGTAAGCACTATGATACTAAATCACCTCTGGGGCATTTATGCTCACCCACTTGAAGAATGGCAAACAATAGATAACCGCCATGAAAGTCTAACCTATAGTTTGTCGCATATTTTACTGATTGCTTTGTTTCCTTCAATAATGGGTTATTACTCATCTGTTTATTTAGGATGGAGTATAGGCGCAGGCGATCCTGTATTTTTAACGCACGATAGTGCGCTATTAATTGCAGTTGCAATGTATTTTGCTTTAATAGCTGGTGTTTTTGCATTGGCGTATTTGGCTCATTGGATGGCCGTTACATTTGGCTCTAAGCCTACATTTACACAAACACTTGAACTTGCAGCTTATACTGCAACACCTGTGTTTATGTCGGCGCTTGCCGCCTTTTGGCCTGTACTTTGGTTTGTAGTGTGTATTGGAATTATTGCACTAGCTTACTCGGTCTACTTACTTTATACCGGCGTACCAATACTTATGCATATTCCAGAAGAGCGTGGTTTTATTTATGCCAGCTCGGTTGTAACGTGCGGATTAATATTATTAGTTATTATTTTAGCTGTAACAGCTATGCTTTGGACAAATGGGATTGTTAGTCCAATGTTTACTTAATAAAGTTTAGCTAAAAAAGAGTCGTGTTTGATAGAAATGTTCCCTTTCTTTCCTTCGCAAAAAAGGAGCTAATTAGCTCCTTTTTTTATGTAACGACTTTTTATTAACTAATTATTAATCAGCTTCGTTTTCGTCTTGGTTGTGAATCTCTAAACTTGAAGACATCGCACTTTCGCGGGTGCTTTTTGCTGAATCGTTACGTAGCTCATCAATACGATTTAAATAGTTTTGATCAATGTCGCCTGTAATATATTGCCCATCAAATACTGAGGTTTCAAACTTAGTAATTTCAGGATTTTCTTGGCTAACCGCAGCTATTAAATCTTTTAACGATTGAAAGATTAAACCGTCAGAACCAATACTTGCATTAATATCTTCAACTTCACGTCCGTGAGCAATAAGCTCAGCTGCTGAAGGCATATCAATACCGTACACATTAGGGAAGCGTATTTCAGGCGCTGCGGATGCAAAGTAAACATTTTTAGCACCAGACTCTCGAGCCATTTCAACAATTTGTGCTGATGTTGTACCACGAACAATTGAGTCATCAACCAATAATACGTTTTTACCTTTAAACTCGCGATCAATTGCGTTTAGCTTTTGACGCACTGATTTTTTACGCATCTCTTGGCCAGGCATGATAAATGTACGACCGATATAACGGTTTTTAACAAAACCTTGGCGATACGGTAAATCAAGTACACGTGCAATTTCCAGTGCTACATCGCATGAAGTTTCTGGGATTGGGATAACTACATCAATGTCTTTATCAGCCCATTCGCGTGCAATTTTTTCACCTAGTTTTGTCCCCATGTTTACGCGTGTTGCGTACACAGACATACGGTCTATTGTTGAATCAGGTCGAGCAAAATAAACAAATTCAAAAATACACGGCGAGTAAGATGCTTTATCTGCACAACTGAGTGAATGAAATTCACCTTCTTCTGTAACATATATAGCTTCACCAGGGGCAACATCACGTGCAAACTCAAATCCGTCCGGTTTTAACGCAACGCTTTCAGAGGCGAACATGTACTCAGTACCTTTTGCAGTCTCACGTTTGCCAAATACAAGTGGACGGATACCATTAGGGTCGCGAAAAGCAACAATACCGTGACCAATAATCATAGCAATTGTTGCATAACCACCGCTTACTTTATTATTTACCTCGGTTACCGCAGTAAATATATCTTCAGGGTCTAAATGCAACTTATCAGATTTACTTAGTTCATGTGCCATGATGTTGAGTAAGATTTCTGAATCAGATGTTGTATTTACATGACGACGTGCTTCTGAGAATAACTGCTCTTTTAAAGCTTCTGCATTAGTAAGGTTGCCATTATGGGCAAGTGCTATACCAAACGGTGAGTTAACATAAAAAGGCTGTGCTTCAGATGAGCTTGAAGACCCTGCTGTAGGATAGCGCACATGGCCAAGACCAATCGTACCTTGTAGTCGTTTCATATGACGAGTGTGAAAGGCATCTTTCACTAAGCCATTTGCTTTGCGTAAGCTGAACGTATTATTCTCAATGGTAATGATACCCGCGGCATCTTGACCACGGTGCTGCAAAACAGTTAAGCCATCATAAATCGCCTGATTGACAGGGGATGTTCCGACTATTCCAACGATACCACACATGTAATTTATCCTCGCCGA
The DNA here is from genome assembly GCF_014164075.1 of Pseudoalteromonas sp. SG45-3. Classification (NCBI taxonomy): domain Bacteria; kingdom Pseudomonadati; phylum Pseudomonadota; class Gammaproteobacteria; order Alteromonadales; family Pseudoalteromonadaceae; genus Pseudoalteromonas; species Pseudoalteromonas sp. SG45-3. Next base: position 31,637 of record NZ_JACJEN010000029.1, read on the forward strand.
TTAACGGTTTACTGAATTTAAAAAGCTCGAGTTGTTTTCTAGGTACGAAAAGAACCATTCAACAACAAAGCCAAATTCTGGAATCAAAATAGAGTTGCCCCACCAGTGCGTATTGGGTGCACCAGTAAAAGCATCAAGAAAGAAGAGTAACGCGCTCACGACCAACACGCCTCGTAGAGCACCAAACACTATGCCAAAGACACGGTCGGTACCCGATAAACCAGTACGATGTACAAGTTCACCTAAAATGTAGTTTAGTAAACCGCCTAACAGTAGCGTCGCAAAGAATAATATGGCTATGGCCGCCGCATTTCTTAAAAGGGGTTCAGAAATGGTTGTTAGGAAGGAAGCTAAATATTGGTAAAATAAGCTAGAGATGATAAAGGCGCCAGCCCATACCGCTAATGACATTGCTTCTTTTACAAAGCCGCGTATTAAACCGATGATGGTAGACAATACAATGATGCCAATAATGGCGTAATCAACCCAGATCATAAGAACCAATTAGTCGCTAATTTGGGGCGCATTCTATACCCAAACATCGTTAGTATGCAAGTTTAAACGGGAGATTACTGGGTTGTAGTTAATACAAAAAATTAACATTCTAGTCTAAGTATTGTGAGATAAAGATAATGATAAAAAAAATATAAATAAATAAAAAAAGGCTTGTTATACAAGCCTTTTTTAAATTATTTTGTTACTTCGTACTGCGTAACTTTACCATTTAATTTAGTAAGCTCTTTGAGCTGGGGGAGCTGCTTTTGTAATTCACTTTTATCAAGCGAAGGACCAACAAATACTTTGGTTAATGCCCCATTTGGGGTTTTAATCGGTTTAGTAAATGTTTTAAACCCTTCAGCCTTTAATTTAGCCTGTAATGCTTTAACGTTTGCAACATGTGAAAAACTACCTAATTGAATAACATAGGCCATACTCGTTAGGTTTTCATCACTTTTACGTGGTGCAATTGGCTCTGGCTTAGCTTGAACAGGCGCTTTTGTAATTGGTGTAGCTTTGGGCTCTATAGTTGCTTCAACAACTTTATCTTCCACAGCGTAATCACTCTCATCCATCGCGCTTTGCTGCTCAAAAGCTTCATCGTCAGCTTGAATGTCTTCAATTTCATCTTGCTTTAGTGGCTCAGCATTAGCCATATTTTCATCAATTGACTCTTGAAGATCGATTGTTTTGAACTCAGGGCGGTCTGGGATCGCTTTAAAGCCTTCTTTATAATGCACTTTTTCGCCATCGAGTATATTAGGGATAAACACAATTGCTGCGATCACCACTATACTTGTTCCGACTAAGCGATTAATAAAACTTGAGTTCACCGACATCCTCTCTATTTTTTAAAGTAATTAATAGCGCCAGCAACTGTAAAAAATGAACCAAATATAATCAACATAGTATCGCTTTGTTGTTCTGGTAAAATTACATTCAGTGCTTGTGCCACACTATCATAGCTATTAATAGTATTATGATGAGACAATTCGTGCAGTGCATTTTGTAAATTACTTGCAGTATCGCCTCGCGGGCCACTTAAGCTCGCTAATGACCACTCATCGACCAAGTGACTTACTTCTTTAAATACACCCGCTTTATCTTTATCAGCAAGCATAGCGGCTAATGCATGAATTTTAAAGCCTTTATCTTTATAGCTTGATAACTTATTGGCTAAATAACGCGCCGACTCAGGGTTGTGTGCTACGTCGGTAAAGACTAAAGGCTCAACACTTAACTGTTGAAAGCGCCCTTCGACAACTAAATTAGCTAAACAACTTCGTATAATTGATTCACTAGGTAATAAGTTTAAAACACTTAGCGTAGTTAATGCGGTAGCTGCATTTTGACACGGTATTGCAGGCTTATCTATTTCAAGATTATGTTCTTTATATTGCCAATTAAAGCTCTCAGCATTTTCTTTAAAAATAAAGTCACTGCCCGACAGCGTCATGTTGGCATTAATTTCTTTGCCGTAATCAGTCATTGTGTGAGGAATATTTAAATCCCCTATAATAGCGGGCGTATTTTCACGAAAAATACCGGCTTTATCATAAGCCACTAACTCACGGGTATCACCTAAGTACTCTTTATGGTCTAAGTCTATAGTGGTGATCACGCTTGCAAAGGGAGTGACTATATTTGTGGCGTCAAAGCGTCCACCTAAACCAACCTCTAGTAATACATAATCGACGTTACAGCGTTTAAAAATTGCCAACGCCCCCAAAGTACCATATTCAAAATAAGTCAGAGCAGTGTCTTTACGGCCTTGCTCAAGCTGGTGAAAAGCATCTATATGAAATTGGTCTGCCAATTCTTCCCCATTAACTCGTACACGCTCGTTATAACGAATTAAATGTGGAGATGCGTAAGTACCCACACTGAAACCTTGCGCTAGCAATAGCGACTCTAAGCACCGTGCTGTGGTGCCCTTACCGTTTGTACCGGCAATAAGAATAATTTTACTTGGAGTGTTTAACAGGCCAATATTGTTAGCAACATTAGCAACTCGTTCTAAGCCCATAGCAATGTTAGCTGGGTGAACACTTTCTAAATAAAAAAGCCAATCATCAAGGCTTGATGATTGGCTAGGAATTTTTTTTGTCATAGCGTGTAATCAGTAAAGCTGAAATTTACGCTACTCTATGCTCTTGTTCCGTAGAAGGCAAGTTCATAAATTTAGCTAAAATGCGTGCAAGGGTATCGCGCATTTCACGGCGGTCAATAATCATGTCAATTGCACCGTGTTCAAGCAAAAATTCACTACGCTGAAAGCCTTCAGGTAATGTTTCGCGAACTGTTTGCTCAATAACACGAGGACCTGCAAAACCAATTAACGCTTTAGGTTCTGCAACGTTAATATCGCCCAGCATAGCAAGCGATGCAGATACACCACCCATAGTTGGGTCAGTCATGACTGAAATAAACGGAAGACCTTTTTCAGTCATTTTTGCAAGTGCAGCACTTGTTTTAGCCATTTGCATAAGCGACATAAGCGCTTCTTGCATGCGTGCACCGCCTGATGCAGAAAAACAAATAAGCGGCATGTTATGCTCTAAACATTGATCAACAGCATCAACAAAGCGAGCGCCAACAACAGAAGCCATTGAACCACCCATAAACGAGAACTCAAATGCTACTGCTGCAACTGGAATACCTTTTAATCGGCCTTTCATAGCTACAAGTGCATCTTTTTCACCACTTGCTTTTTGGGCTGCACTGATACGATCAGAGTATTTTTTAGAATCTTTAAACTTAAGAATGTCTTTAGGCTCATGTTGTGTGCCAAGCTCTTGACGGTCACCTTCATCTAAAAAGTGCTCCAGGCGCTTACGGCCACTAACACGCATGTGATGGTTACACTTAGGACATACGTTTAATGACTTTTCTAATTCAGCTTTATATAAAATTGAATCACACGATGTGCACTTAGCCCAAACACCTTCTGGGATTTCTTTACGACCTGATGATTTTGTCGTTTTAGGTAAGATTTTTTCTAGCCAACTCATTTGCAACTCTCTTAATGCTGTTCTGTGTCGCGAGCCTGCCAATAGCAATTAGCAGACAAATTTTTTCAATTAAAACATGAATTACACTAACGCGGTATAAAAAACTGGTCTTAGTAGTTAAAAGTGTTCATAAAAAGCACTAACGACAACCATAACTAAATTTCAGCGTCAGGTAAAAACAATGGGCCTAAAGGCATTTTAGGAATATTAAACTCTTCAGGATAATCGACATCAACCAAGTATAAACCTGCAGCTTTAGCTGTAGCACTTGCTTTAGCACGCTCTTTACAATCAAGTAATTCTTTCAACCAAATAGGCTGTTGCTTATGTATGCCAATATCCATCAAGCTCCCCGTTATATTACGTACCATGTGATGTAAGAACGCATTCGCCTTAATATCAATAATAACGTAACACCCTTGGCGCTGTACCGATAAATGATGAATAGTACGAGTTGGTGTATTCGCTTGACAATGGATCGCTCGAAAAGATGTAAAATCGTGTGTCCCGATCAAATACTGACAGGCTTCCTGCATTTTAACTTCATCTAATGGGTGATGAAAATGCGTAACCCCTTCGCTTAACACTGCTCCTCGAAAAGGAGAGTTATAAATAATATAGCGGTATCGGCGAGCGGTTGCACTAAAACGAGCATGAAAATCGACAGCAACTGGTTGTGCAAAGCGAATAGCAATATCTTTAGGCAATAAGGTATTCATACCCATTGTAAATGCGACCATGTCACGCGAAGCTTCAGTTTCAAAATGTATTATTTGACCTGTACCGTGCACACCCGCATCAGTTCGCCCCGCACATACTACTTCAACTGGGTGATTACAAATACGCGACAATGCCTTTTCTACTTCTTGTTGTACGCTATTTACATGTGATTGACGTTGCCACCCACTATAGCGTACGCCGTTGTATTCAACTCCAAGTGCTACTCGCATAATTACTGCTTTACCTACTGTGCTAATGAACACGGCATTTTATGCTATCTCTCGACGCAATAAAAGGAGGTGTGCGGTAATACCCTTTTTATTAAAAACATGATCATTTTAATGAATCAAATAACTTAATAATCACGATGTAAATTATTCTTTTATAACAATTACATACTATAAAATCCGCTTCATTAATGCGTTGCTTTCCCTTGTTATAATTAAACTAACATCCATAAAAAAACCCTTAATTAGAATAACTAATTAAGGGTTTTTTTAACAATTTGTTATTTTAGTTTCGCTTTTAAACTAAGTGCCTCTTCTTGAACTTCTTCTGGGCCTTTGTTGATGACATCCTCAATGACCTTGAGCGCAGAATCAAAATCATCAATTTCAATATAAGCACGCGCTAAATCTAATTTAGCTGAGTAGCCACCACTTTCAGCATCAACATCGGTTGGGTTATCACCCGCAAGTAATGCATCAAACTCACTCAAACCAACATCCATATTAACATCGGTGTAAGGTTCGTGTTCAAGTTCAGCCTCTTCACTTTCTTCTAATAATGAATCTATATCTACAAATTCATCATTATCAAGTTGCTCAATATCACTACTTTCAACAAGTGGCTCTTTTGTAGTTAATGAGTCATCTTCCTCTAAGTCTTCTTTTAGCAAGCTGTCAAAGTCGACATCAAATTCACTGCTATCCTCAGCACTTAATTCTTCAGGCTCCGCTAACTCACTAAGTAATGAATCAAAATCAGTTTGCGTCAAATTTGACATAAACTCTTCATCAAGTTCATCGTCAGAGCTAATATCAGTGCTACCTGCTTCATCTGAGTTTGTTAACTGTGCTTCGCGCTCTGCATTTGTTTGCTCTTGCTGCTCGTCTGATAACTCATCAGTTAGCGCTTGCTCTAAAGTATCTTCGTCAAACTCAACATCTAAGTCAGAAAAATCGTCTTCAATTAAAATTTCATCATCAAAATCGTCTTCTAAACTATCTAAATCAGTATTTTCAGAAAGCGCATTTGATAAGTCCTGCTCAGCTTGGCTGGAAGCGACTCCCTGCGCCTCACCGTCTAAATCATCACCTTGTAATTCTTCGGGGGTAAATGGCAACTCACTTTCTAGTGTTTCTTGAACTTCATCAAGGTTAAGAGGTTTGTTATCCTCTTCTATACTAACTGGTTCAACAGAATCAATTCCGTCATTAATTTCTTGCAGTAAATCATCATCAAACGACTCGTCTTCAACCTTAGCTTCTGATTCAGAGAAGTCATTATCAATTAATAGTTCATCATCAAAATCATCTTCTAAGCTATCTAAGTTAGCATTTTCAGAAAGCGCATTTGCGAGATCTTTCTCTGTTTGACTAAGTGATACTGCATTTTCTTCACTCGGTGCATTTTCTTTAGGTTCTTGCGGCTCAAACGAAGGTTCATTCTCCAATAATGAATGATCATCATCTAATTCAAGTTCAGGATATTCATCTAACTCTTCACTTGGCGTTATAAGATCGCTATCAAGCTGCTCTTCAACTTTTGTAAGATCTGAGTCATCGTCGCCCGCTAACGGATCGTCACCAAGATCTACTTCTATTTCTTCAAGATCGTCGTCAAGCTCATCTAAAGACCAATCTGGTGTTTCTATATAGTCATCATCCGTCGCTTGTTGTAGCTCATTTAAAAGCTCATCAACGCTCTTTAAAGTATCATCTGTATATTCTTCAAGCGCATCTTCTGGATCAAGAAGCGACTCTGATGTATCTGAAAAATCATCAACCGTTACATCTATAAGTTCAGGTTCTTCTTCAAGCTCAGGTTCTTCTTTAAGCTCAGGTTTTCCTTTAAGCTCCGGTTCTTC
>NZ_JACJEN010000002.1:0-10754 GCF_014164075.1 Pseudoalteromonas sp. SG45-3
TGCTTGGTGACAATAGCGTTTTGGACCCACCTGACTCCATGCCGAACTCAGTAGTGAAACGAAACAGCGCCGATGATAGTGTAGCATTTGCTATGTGAAAGTAGGACATTACCAGGCTTCAAATTGTAGAGAGCCCGACTAGAAATAGTCGGGCTTTTTTACGTCTGCAGAAAAGTAAAATACGCGCAATTAACACACTCACATCAACACCTATCACGTAGGTCGGGCGAGCACAGCGACTCAAGACACAAAGAGAGTGTAGCATTTCACTGTGACTCTCCACCGCTGTGGGCACTACGACATCACAAGGCTTAAAATTGTAGAGAGCATGACTAGAAATAGTCGGTTTTTTTACGTCTGCAGAAAATGAAATGTGCGAATTAACACACTCATAGCAACACCATCACGTAGGTCGGGCGAGCGTAGCGACTCCCGACACAAAGAGAGTGTAGCATTTCACTGTGACTCTCTACCGCTGTGGGCACTACGACATTACCAGGCTTCAAATTGTAGAGACCCGTTACAGCAATGTGACGGGTTTTTTGCTATCTGGGATTTAATAAATAGCCAAGAGCCCAAACCGCACTCAGCAGTGAAACAAAACAGCTCGAAGGCGAGTCCCGCGGAAGGTCTCCCTGACACAAAGAGAGTGTAGCATTTCACTGTGGCTCTCCACCGCTGTGGGCACTACGACATCCTACTGCGTAGCGCACCGACCTCACATTGTAGAGAGCCCGACTAGAAATAGTCGGGCTTTTTTACATCTCCAGAAAAGTGAAATATGGGGGAGTAACGGACATTACATACTCGATTCTTTTCTAATTTATCTAAATGTACAAGTTGAGCGGAAAAGCTCATTATTCCAGTACTAAAGTTAATAACCAAATTTAAAGGCTATTTAAAATAGTCCATAAGCTTGGGTTTCTTCACTTTCAGATTCTTCTAGTTGAGCTGGTTTAAATATTACGCTTGGATCAATTAATACACTATGCTTTTGGGGGAGCTTGATTAATCCTAGCATCATATTTTTAGTTTGTGGGTCTAGATCAAAACCAACCTCAGTGAGCTTATCCAGTGGCTTTATGTCTTCTTTTTTATAGTCGATATTATCTTCAACCTTATCTACTAATAAACCAACATGTGGATTTAGTCCGTCTTTGGTGGTGAAAACAATAATAGGTTTATAGTCTAAGGTTATTTGCTCTTTAGCGGATTCAAATAAACGCTCAAGCTGAATTAGACTACTGCGCTTAATTTTGTCGAGCAGAGCTGATGTGTGTTTATGATCACTTTGATTATGGGCTACTATAGCTGCTTTTGCTGTCTCTAGTAATGATTGGAAGGGCTCGTCAAGCCGAGACATTGTTAATTTTAAGTCTTCATTGTCGGTGTTGAATTCTTTGTAAAATAAAACAAAATCTTGTAGTTCGGCGTCATTATTTGAAATAGAAGCCGAGCTATTTAATAAGTTGCTTTGAAGGGTATTAAACCAGTTTAATAGTTTGTCTTGCCATATTCTTAGTTGCTTTAGTACATGCGCATTACTTTGTTCAGTTGAGATATTATTTAAAATAATACCTAAATCAAAAACAGGTGTTGGTATATCCATATAATCTTTAACACCAATAAAGCTTTTATTATTGTTGGGTAAAGTTGTTAGATTATTGTCAAAGCGCTCTGTTAATAAAATATCGAGTATTTTAAGTGAAATTGTTTTGCAGCCCACTTTAAAGTTTATTAATTCCATGCCTTTATCTTAATTTACCTATTAATGTTTTAAGGATAGAACAAATTAAATAAATAGCTTAAAGATGGATAAAATTTAACAGAGATAGGGCAACTAGAAATTATTAGATGGTACTTGTGAGGTTTTTTATGGCACGTATAAATTGATTCTCAAGCTGTTTTTTTCCTAATAAACCTAAGTGTTGAATCACTTTTTCATTACTTTCATTTTGAAGTACTAACTTTATTAAAAGTTGTTTATCCGACTCTGTTAATCGAGATATATAAGAAGGTGACTGGCTCAGTAACTGCCAAAGAGTTGCAGAGATACTAAATTGAGTGAAGTTACTTTTAGTGAGCAGCGCTAATCGCTCGTGAGTCTCTAGGCTTATTAACTCGTCGCTAAATCCTTCAATTATAATATTCACGAGTTGCCAATCTAGTGTTCTAAAGTGTGTTAAAAGAGCATAAAAGAAATCGTTTTTAAACTGCTTTTTTAGGGGTTGGAGAATTGTACTTTTGTCACTCAAGCATTTAACCACAAGCGCCGAATGTTCAGCGGTGCTTTTATCGCGTTGATAACCTAATTTTACAGTATCAAACCCTAGGTTTTGCCAAAAATTAAGTAACTGCGCTGTTGCGCCAAAGCTTGCACCAAGCCAACTACATTGGCTTTTTACCTGCGACTCGCAATAACTAAGTAACTTTTTACCAAGTCCTATATTGTGGGAACTCGGATCAATCGCTATTCGTACAACTCGAGCGCTCAGTTGTGTTAAACAGTCATTATTAAAGCTAAGTTGTGAGAGTGCTTGCGCCATTAAATGTCCTTGCGGACGGCGCTCTCCACTTATAACCTGTAGGGCAAGTTCTTCACTCAAACCACCTTCTATGGCGATTAAGCATACGCCAACTAATTGATTATTAATTTTGCTAATAAATAGTCTTTGCGATGGTGCGTCTAGTAGTTGGCGTAAGTCGTTGACACTACTTTGATAGTGAGCCAGTGCAAGTAGGGCAATAACTTGTTGCAGTAAAGGCTCATTGTTTACAAGGGATTGCTGAGTTACTTCGCTATGAATTGGCTGCTCTAATTCATCACTACTTGACTCTATATATTCTGCATCGAGTGCAAGTAAGGTGCGAATGTGCTTCTCGAGGGGATCGTGTTTAGCAAAACGCAGTGGCTCATCAAGCGTTACAACTTTAGAGGCTTTATAGTGCGCTTTAATATAGTTACTAAAGCGAATGGTATAACCCCTACCATTGCCTTCATACCCAACCAGAGTGCTCGCAAATACTATACGAGGGTAATGAGCTAGCATTTGTAGTAATAACGGAACAGGGATTGCTGCAGCTTCATCAACGAGTAGTAAATCGCACTCAGGTAGTGTGTTTAATAACGCATCAGGTGCAACGTAGTGCAAGTTGGCGAGCTGTTTATGTTCAGCGTTGTATTGAAGGCTTAACTCTTGGGCTAAATGTTTAAAGCTGCTATGGGTCGCTTTAAACTGAGTACTGCAAATAATTACTTTTTTATCAGTTAGTTTTGCCGCGGCTAAGCCAAGTGCTGCCGACTTACCTCTGCCTCTATCAGCATTAATAAGTAAAGGCCTGTTGGCACGACCGTTGGCTACTTTTACTATTTGATCAACGCAGTTTTGCTGTGGTTGATAATCAATTTTATTATGAGCTACATAGCTGGCGTTATGATTAATACAGCCACTTTTTTCACTCAAATGAAAAGCGGGTAACGGTTTAATAATATTTGCGAAACGCTGATTAAATATGCTGTAGTCAATGCTCTGACCGTGTGATTGCACTGTACTTAATGCGGGATCTTGCCAAGAGGCTAAATCATCTAGTTCAGGCAGTAATAAAAACAGTATACCGCCTGCTTTAACGGTGCCGGCAAGTGCTGCAAGTTTATCAGGGTGCAAACCACTAAAACCATCGTAAACAGCATGAGCAAATTCTTGCCCTAAAATTTGGTGTGTGCGAGTAGGCCAGTACGAATTTTTAATCGCGCACTGCTTTGATACAACAAGTGTATTGTTTTCATCTATTAATGAGTTAAGTATTTCATAACACCAAGCTGGGCTGCCCGTGATCAACACTAGCTGACGATGATACGCGCCAGCTAATTGTTGCTCTAACTCATTTAGGTGTGCTTTATACCGCTTGTAATCGTGCATAGGCCGTTACTAACCATTTGCTACCAAGGTCGTCAAAGTTAACTTGTACGCGAGATTGTGCGCCACTACCTTCATAATTCAGTACAGTACCAATACCAAACTTAGCATGCAGTACGCGTTGTCCTAAGTTAAAGCCACTGTCTTCAAATGCGGCATGGCTAACTGATGCGCTAAAACGCCCAGCGGCAGGCGGGCGAGAAACCTGTGTTTTAATACGGATTTCTTCTACGCAGTCTTCAGGGATTTCGCGTAAAAAGCGAGATGGGCTATGGTATTTTTCTTGCCCGTATAAACGGCGACTCTCAGCATGGCTAATGTATAACTTATCCATTGCTCGTGTCATGCCTACATAACAAAGGCGGCGCTCTTCTTCTAAGCGACCCGACTCTTCGTTGCTTTGCTGAGAAGGGAACATGCCTTCTTCTACGCCTACCATAAACACTAGCGGAAACTCTAAGCCTTTAGCTGAGTGAAGCGTCATCATTTGTACGGCGTCTTCGTGTTCTTCTGCTTGTCCTTCACCTGACTCAAGTGACGTATGGGCTAAAAAGCCTTGTAAAGGTGAGCTGTACTCTTCGTCTTCAGGCAGCTCATACTGATCACAAGCGCTAATTAGCTCTTCTAAGTTTTCTACGCGAGCACGGCCTTTTTCACCTTTTTCGGCTTGGTACATTGCCATCAAGCCTGAGGTTTGAATTGTGTACTTGGCTTGCTCATGCAAAGTTAGGTCGCTAATTTTATCTTCTATTTGTTCAACGAGTTCTACAAACTTACTTACTGCACCAGAAGCACGACCAGATAAATGCTGTTGTTCTACAATTGCTTTTGCGGCATACCAAAGCGGTAACGATTCTGCTCGTGCACAATCGCGTATATGGCTCAATGTTTTATCGCCAATACCGCGTGCTGGCGTATTAATTACACGCTCAAACGCGGCATCGTCTTGACGATTACCTACTAGGCGTAAGTACGACAACGCATCTTTAATTTCTTGTCGTTCGAAGAATCGCATACCCCCATAAATACGGTATTTTAAGCCTTCTTGCAGCATGGCCTCCTCGAGTACACGAGATTGCGCGTTACTACGGTATAAAATTGCGGCATCTTGTAGGGCATTACCTGCATTTAACCAGCTTCGTAGTTTGCTACTTACAAAGCGTGCTTCGTCTAACTCATTAAATGCCGCATAAATAGAAATTGGCTCGCCATCGTTACCGTCGGTCCATAAGCTTTTACCCATACGCTCTGAGTTATTTTGAATTAATGCATTAGACGCTTTCAAAATAGTTGCTGTTGAACGGTAGTTTTGTTCAAGACGAATGGTTTCTGCGCTAAAGTCAGTTAAAAATCGTTTAATATTTTCGATTTTAGCACCGCGCCAACCGTAAATACTTTGGTCATCGTCGCCTACAATCATGATACTGCTTGTATCGCCTGCAAGTAACTTTAACCAAGCATATTGAATGGTATTTGTATCTTGGAACTCGTCTACGAGCATATGTGCAAAGCGTTGCTGATAATGACGCAGTAACGTTGGGTTATTTTTTAACACTTCGTAGCTGCGTAGTAATATTTCGGCAAAATCTACTAGGCCTGCTCTATCACAGGCCTCTTGGTAGGCGGCGTAAACACGCAGCATCATTTGCTCGTTAATATCGTATGCTTGAATATCTTTAGGGCGAAGTGCTTCATCTTTTTTAGCGCTGATGTACCAGCCAAATTGTTTGGCGGGCCATTTTTTATCATCGATATTCATCGATTTTAATAAGCGCTTGATCATCCGAAGTTGATCGTCAGAGTCTAAAATTTGAAAGGCTTCTGGTAAGTTAGCTTCACGGTGATGAGCACGTAAAATACGATGCGACAAACCATGGAACGTACCAATCCACATACCACCTACAGGGGCTTTTAGTGTTTCTTCAACGCGGCTGCGCATTTCTTTAGCCGCTTTATTAGTAAAGGTTACGGCAAAAATACTGTAAGCAGATGCTTGCTCAACTTGCATAAGCCACGCAATACGATGAACTAACACTCGTGTTTTACCAGACCCAGCACCTGCTAATACCAGCATGTTTTGTAGTGGGGCTGCAACGGCATCGCGTTGTTTGTCATTTAAGCCATCGAGTAATTGTGAAACGTCCATCGTTACGCCTTTTTAATCAATATTGTGGGCAGTATAACAGGTGTTTTTGTTAGGCTAAATAAAATACTGTTTTTATAAACAGCTATTTATAAAATAGCCTTAAAAACGAGTAACTTGATAATTTTTTGAACAAACAAAAAAGCGTAAACGCACAATAAAAATTGCTAATTTGACCTAAAGTTAGCAAAATTTACTAACTCTCTAAATCTAGACTAATTTAACTATTTGATTTGTAAGCTTTAATAAATTGGCATAGAGTGTGTAAGTAAATAATTATAAAATCAAATAAATACAGAGGTTAGTATGGCAGATCAAGGTTCTGGCGGTAACGTAATCGCAGCATTATGTAATATATTTTTTCCTGGTTTAGGGCAGTTAGTGCAAGGGCGTATTTTAGCGGCTATATTTTTTGCACTCGCTATTATAATAAGTTACGCACTAATTTATGTGCTTGTAGGTTTTGTACTAGTGCCTATTATTTACTTATGGTCGATTATTGACGCAGCGCGTTATAGATCGCGAAGTTAACTGCTTTAAAGTTGAATAAAATAGCGCCCTTGTGGCGCTATTTTACTTTATATGTCCTGTGGTTTGCGGGCGTTTACGTATATAATTACGCAATTAAAGATTTACAGGCAAATCCTATGGAGTATCAATTTATTCGCGACCCTATTAGTGGGCTACGTATTAAAATAAGTAGTGAACACGCTATTATTGGTCGCTGGCTAAACGAAGAAATAGGCAAAGACAAAGTAGCTATGGTGCAAGCGCTTATTGCATCGGTGAGCTCAAGCTATGAGCCGTTAACGCTAAAAGGCCAAGAAATAGATTTAATATTAACCAAAGACGAAGCATTATTTGAAGCCCATGCGCTTCATCAAGACAGTGAAGACCTAATAGCGTATCAAGATGACGATTTAGCGCTTGAAGAAAATGGTTTAAGTAGTGGTTGTGGCTTTGAAGATTTCATTGATTTAATTGATTCATGGGCTGAATTTAGCGGCTCAAAGTAAACTACATATTAAGATAGTGCTGATGCGTTAAGCTTCCTTTATCTGTACTATTACACTAATCAAAAACGACAGGAATGAATATGTCTGCCAATTTAAACAAGCTAGTAGTTATGCTAGAAATGCAAAACGCCATGAACACTAAAGTACATGAGCAATGGTTTACTCAAGGATTCGAATGGTACCGCGCTATTTGGGTTGAGTGCGCTGAAATGCTGGATCATCATGGTTGGAAATGGTGGAAAAAACAAACACCAGATACTGAACAAGTTATTTTAGAGTTGGTTGATATTTTTCATTTTGGTCTATCGCTTAGAATTGACGGCAAAACTAGCTACGAAGACTTAGCAAAGCAACTTGAAGCTGAGCTTAGTAATGCTCAACAAGCGGATGACTTTAAACAAACGCTAGAAATATTAGCGGCTTCCGCCGTTGCAGATAAAACGTTTAATGCCGCTGCCTTTGCCGGCTGTATGGCGCAAATGGGTATGGATATTGATGATTTATATCGCGGCTACGTAGGTAAAAACACGTTAAACTTTTTCCGTCAAGATCATGGCTACAAAGACGGTAGCTACATTAAAGAGTGGAACGGGCAAGAAGATAACGAGCATTTAGTTGAAGTAGTTAAAAGCCTTGATACAGAACATGCAGATTTTGCAAAGTTAGTGTACCAAGGCCTTGAAGCGCGTTACCCAAAAATCTAGCCCACGTAAACTGAGTTAAATAATCTTACGATAGTCGGTAACACTCAGGTAATCGGCTATTTCGTTATGTGGTTGTTGGCTATCAGGGTTAGCAACTGCAAGTAAGTGCTCGATGCCGTATTCTCGTGCGGCATTTAATACCGGCACACTGTCATCTACAAACAAAGTGCGCTGCTTATTAAACCCTAAGTCTTTTTGTACTTGGTGCCACAAACTTTGCTGCTCTTTACTTACTCCATATTCATGAGTAGACACTACACCATCTAGGTAGTTATCAATCGCTGTATGCTCAAATTTCAGCATGACACTCTCAGGGTGGGCGTTGGTAAGCAAAATTAACTCTTTGCCTGCTTTTTTAAGCTCGGTTAAAAAATGAGGTACATCTTCGCGCATTTTAATTAAATGCTGAGACTCTCGTTTAAGTTCCATTATAGGCAAGCTTAATTGCTGCTCCCAATAATCTAAACAATACCACTGTATTTGACCGCTCACAGCTTGATAGCGTTTTAAAATATCTGCTTTAGCTGCATCTAGGCTAATGCCTCTAGCTAATGCGTGTTGCGCAGGGATAACGTTAAGCCAAAAATGACTGTCGTAATGTAAATCGAGTAATGTTCCATCCATGTCGAGCAAAACGGTATCGATTTTTGACCAATTTAACATAGGAATTTCAACTTATAAGGTTTATTATTGAACTAACTGCCATGATAGCAAATTAACGCCAATGACACAGAAAAAGCACCCAACACCACCACAAATCCTCAGTAACAATGTTGTTGCTAAAAGTCGCCTGTTTACTGTGGAGTCTTTAGAGTTAAAGTTTTCTAATAACGAAGAGCGCCAGTATGAGCGAATTCGCGGCGGTGGCCGGGGAGCAGTGATGATTGTTCCGTTAAGTGCAGATAATGAGTTACTACTTGTACGTGAATACTGTGCGGGCACAAACAATTACCAGTTAGGTTTTCCTAAAGGCTTAATTGATCCGGGCGAAACGCCAGAGCAAGCTGCTAACAGAGAACTTAAAGAAGAAATTGGCTTTGGTGCTGAGTATTTTAAACCATTAAGAACAGTAACAATGGCGCCGAGTTACTTTAATGCCACTATGCATATTTTATTTGCTAAGCAATTATACCCTCAAACCCTTATTGGTGACGAACCAGAGCCGCTAGTTGTTGTTAAGTGGCCATTAACTCAGTGGCAGTCATTATTAGACCAAGAAGATTTTACCGAAGCACGCAGTGTTGCAGCTTTGCTATTATTAGATAAGTATTTAGCGTCTGGAGCTGCCGATGAATAAATTAATCGAACCGTGCATTGAATTAGCTGAGCGTGCTGGCGATGCAATTATGGCCATTTATAAAAAAGGCGATATTGGCCAACAAGAGAAATCAGATAATACGCCTGTTACCAAAGCTGATCTAGCAGCAAATGACGTACTTGTTGCTGGATTAAAAGCACTTGCACCCGATATCCCAATTATGTCGGAAGAAACACCTATACCAGCACTCGCCGACAGACAAGATTGGCAGCGTTATTGGTTGCTCGATCCGATGGATGGTACAGGCGAATTTATTTTAGAAAGTGGCGATTTTGCAGTAAATATTGCATTGATTGAAAATAATCACCCAGTGCTTGGTGTTATTCATTGGCCTGCAAAAGGTGTGACTTATTTTGCTACAGCTAAAAATGGTGCCTTTAAACGTGAAAACTCAATTGATAAGCAAATATCTGTAGCGCCGCCAGAGAACTTGACGCTTGCTGTGAGCCGCCGCCAAAAAATAGAAGCGGTGAGTCAGTATTTAAATAGTCAGTTTACAACGATTGCTATTGGTTCGTGCTCATTAAAAGCTTGTACTGTTGCAGAAGGCAAAGCAGATTGTTTTTTAAGAATTGGTCCAACGGGAGAGTGGGATACAGGTGCTTCACAAGTTATTGTTGAAGAAGCCGGTGGTTGTATTACCGATGCCGAATTTAATCCGCTAACGTACAACCAACGTGAGAGTACTGAGAACCCTGACTTTATAGTGATGGGACATCCAGACTGGGAATGGCAAAAAATGATTAATCCGCATCAAAGGTTGAGCGCAGAATAGCAATTTGATTGCTTTTTGTTCGGTTGAACAACTTTAATTAGTTTAGGCCTTGCATTAAATGTTTATTCCTATATAGTAGCGCTCTCTTCAAGGCAGGCTCGTAAATATTACGAAAATGTTTTAAAGAAATTACAGGCGCGGGATGGAGCAGTCTGGTAGCTCGTCGGGCTCATAACCCGAAGGTCGTCGGTTCAAATCCGGCTCCCGCAACCAATTTCCTTAGGGATTGAGGTTACTGTAAACTCTAACTTAAGAGATAAAATAAAGTAGTCGATAGACTTAAAATATACAGGCGCGGGATGGAGCAGTCTGGTAGCTCGTCGGGCTCATAACCCGAAGGTCGTCGGTTCAAATCCGGCTCCCGCAACCAATTCTTTAATTGGAAGCCAAGTTGTAATGTAAGCAACTTTAAATAAGTCTACAAATTTCAGGCGCGGGATGGAGCAGTCTGGTAGCTCGTCGGGCTCATAACCCGAAGGTCGTCGGTTCAAATCCGGCTCCCGCAACCACTGAAATAAATAAGAATGAAACGACACGCTTAAAGCGTGTTTTTTTATGTCTAAAATTTGGTGTGTATATTGTGGCTCATAACCCGAAGGTCGTCGGTTCACCTTTTATAAGTTCAGGCTCCCGCAACCACTGAAATAAATAAGAATGAAACGACACGCTTAAAGCGTGTTTTTTTATGTCTAAAATTTAGTGTGTATATTGTGGCTCATAACCCGAAGGTCGTCGGTTCACCTTTTATAAGTTCAAGCTCCCGCAACCACTGAAATAAATAAGAATGAAACGACACGCTTAAAGCGTGTTTTTTTATGTCTAAAATTTAGTGTGTATATTGTGGCTCATAACCCGAAGGTCGTCGGTTCACCTTTTATAAG